>CANQBU010000006.1 GCA_947589615.1 uncultured Clostridia bacterium
AAAGTTGTTTTTAAGGAGGAAAAAATGACAAAGAGACAAAATATTTTTAAATTCTTTTTGGCTTTAATTGTGGTTTCCATGCTGGGCCTTGGGATATTCTTAACCATCGACCCAACTCGCAAAGCCATTCATTCTTCAGAAATCAATACTGAAGCGGCGGACCTACCAACTGCCACGGATACATTAAGAGCGGGCGATTTTGAAATTAGTTCTAGCGGGGAATGCACTGGATTAAGTGCTCAAGGCGAAAGTAAGATGGCCAGCGGTGCTTATTTTGATGTTGTTTTTCCTTCAGGCATAACTTCAGTTAAAGATTCTTCTTGGATGTCTGTGTTTACTTATAATAAAGGAACTGATAGAGGGAAGAAAATCGTTTCTATCTCTTTTGAAGGCACATCGCTAACAAGTATAGGCAGTGCTGCATTTTATAATTGTTCAAACTTACAAAGCATAAACATCCCCGATAGTGTGACAAGTATAGGCAATTGGGCATTTTATGGATGTTCATCATTAACAAGCATAACCATACCCGATAGTGTGACAAGTATAGGCAATCTGGCATTTTATAATTGTTCATCATTAACAAACATAACAATTCCAAGCAGTGTGACAAGTATAGGCAATGAGGCATTTTATAATTGTTCAAAAAGTTTAACATCAATTACTGTTGTTAATACTGGTGGAAACCAAAAATTTAGTGATGGTAGTGATATGGGTGGCCAAAATGTGCTTTTTGATAAATCTGCAAATACTTTAATTTTAGGTTGTATAAATTCGATTATTCCTAATGGTGTGATAAGTATAGGCGATTATGCATTTTATTATTGTTCATCATTAACAAGCATAACCATACCCGATAGTGTAACAAGTATAGGCAGTCAGGCATTTTCTTATTGTTCATCATTAACAAGCATAACCATCCCCGATAGTGTGACAAGTATAGGCTATTATGCATTTTCAGATTGTTCACAATTGAAAGCAGTTGGAATAGGAAAAAATAGTAATTTGCAAACTATCGAAGCATATGCTTTTGCTAACTGTTCATCACTGCAAAGTATAGCTATTCCTGACTCTATGACAAAAATTGGTGGTGTGAATAATGATGAGGTTTTTTATTTGTGTAACAGCCTAGCTTTGGTTGTAGCATGGAGCAAAGAAAAGGCAGACGCCTTAAAGGAATCAAATATTGGCGACTTTTCCGGTCTTTGGAGTCATAACTATGATGAGATTACCTATGCTATTCCCATAAATTTCAAAAAAAGTAATTCAGAAACAATAACGCAATATAAATTGTTTAAGCGACCTATTCAGTGGAGTTATAATGAAGAAACCTATATATGGTCTGAAGATGAAAATTATTCCTTCCCTAGGTTGTCTGCTGGTTATTATTGGCAAGCTCCTGATGGAGACTATATAAATCTCGATCGTTTAAATGATATGCTTGTAAACGGCGAAATCACGGACTCAATAACATTAACATGCGAGTCAGGAAAAACTGATATTTCTAGTGTCGAAATTAATCTCGGGTGGACTGAACAAACATTTGATGGTAATGCTCATGAGCAAACCATTCAAACCGCTCTACAAGAAGGCCAAGATTTTATTTTAAAATATCGAAAAGGTTCTGAAAATGGAGAGGAAATTGCTGAGTTTAAAGATGCTGGGAAATATTATGCAAAATTGACAGGAAAAGGTAATTATTATGGTGATATTATCCTTCCATTTGAGATTAAACCGAAAGCCATTACTGGTGTAACCGCAACTATTGCCCCTGTGACATATAAAGGTAGTGAATTTATAGCGCAAGACCTCCAAATATCCTTTGAAGGCCTTGATGGCATTGATCCATCGCAATTAACTTATATCATTTCGACACAATCGGGAAAGCCACTTCTTCATGCTGGAGAATATAATGTTACAATCAAGTTTATTGGTAATTATTCAGGCGAGGTGACAACAACTCTTACAATTAATCAGTTAGATTTGTCAAATATAGATGAATTATTAGTGTCAGGACAAATAAGGCTTATCTTTGGCGCAGATCCTAGAACATACGACGATATGACGCGGCCTGGCTTCATTGATTTAGGCATAAATGTGTTGCCAATACTCTCTCTTGTTATAAAAGGACAACAAATTTTGACAATCCCAGGTGATAGTTATTTTTTGCGTGTGTATAATGAAGGGGTTGGAGGGGACTTTTATCTTCCATTTGAAGAGTTTCCGTGGCGTCCAATAGTGGGTTTTAAAAATGGCATTAATTATGTTGTTGAAGGACATTATATTGATCAAGATGCTGGATATGACACTCAATTTAAATCACTAATTGTAAAAAAAGATATTAGCAATGATATTATATTCCCTATATTGCCTGACGAACCGAACGAAACAATATGGGGTTATGATGTATATGAAGAACTCGCAGAATCGGAATGCAGGGGAATTTCGCTTGTGAATAGGGGTCTTTGTGCATACATTAATGCGAATCCTTTTGAGGGGGAAAATTACTCCGCCGAAATTCAACGAGATTTAAATAATGCTAATAAAGATTTATTAAAGAAAAAAGTTCTATATGGCACACCGTCGTGGTCGTGGTTTAGTGAAAGTGAAGAAGTAAAATTTAAAGGCGAAACAGTTGAAAAACTTTTGAAAGACGGATACGGAATTTCGGAATATAGCGTTCCGTTAAGCACATGTAAAATAACATACTATGATGAAAGTGGAAGCCCTATTTCCGAACCTTCGGAGCCAGGTACATATAAGTATAAAATAGCCGGAGATGGTCTTGTTTGTTGGACCGGCGAACTTACTGAATTTGGAACACTTACCATTCTCGAAGAAAGCAAACCAATAGACATTTCAACCTCCGAAGTTGAAGTTACAAATTCGGGCGTTAAATATAATGGCAGGGAACAAAGACCTATATTAAAAATAGGCGAAGATATCCTCGAAGAAGGTGTCGACTATGAAATAGTTGAACAAGATGTTGACTTTATATATGGCGGAACTAAAACATTTACAATTCAAGGCAAGGGAGTATATACGGGCGAAAAAGAAGTCGAGTTTATTATTGATAAGGCGGAAACGATAACCCTACAAGATGTTGGAGATTTCCTTTACCGAGACTATAATGGGGCAACAAATGCCGAATGCTATGGCCTAAGCGAAATCGGCAAAAAAAAGGCAAAGAGTGCCGAAACCTTTGATGTTATTTTCCCTTCACATATACAATCGGTTGTAGGTTCCACCTCCAAATCACTTTTTGGCGACTATGCAGCTCAGGTGACTAATGTTTCTTTTGCTGAAGGTTCTTCGTTGCAAGAGATAGACAATTATGCATTTTATGGGTGTTCAGCATTACAAAGCATAACCATTCCAGACATAGTGACAAGTATAGGTGATCATGCATTTGAGGATTGTTCAGCATTGAAAAGTATATCCATACCCGATAGCGTGACGAGTATAGGCGCTTATGCATTTTACAGCTGTTTACAACTCCAAACTGTAGAAATAAGTGAAAAAAGCAGCCTAAACAGTATTGGCATTGAGGCATTTTGTCATTGTGATAGTCTTAAGAGTATATATATACCAGCTGGAGTAAATTTTATTAACTCTTTTGCATTTGGTGGGTCAGTATCAGAGAATACTACCTTGCAATACATTGGAGGAGATTGGAATAGCGAGACGCTCGTCGAATTCGGAATGTATCAAGGTAATGTCACCAAAGCTTCTGTATTTGCTTGGTGCAAGTCATTACGTAGTTTGGTTGTTTCCCATGAAACTTTAAAAAACGACATAAATGACCCATATGGCCTAAATCGTCTTCAAGCATATTATGAATTTATTGTTATAAGCAGTTTTTCTGCTTTCAAAGAGTTCGAGCAGAGTCTTGATCTATCCTATCCTGTTAAAATTCAATATATAAAAGATGGAGCAGAATATGCTTCCGGATATAGATTGTTTGGAAAAGAAATCAAATGGTATTTAAATGAAAAAACACATTGCTGGGAAGATGTTGGTGGTCCAGAATTTGCATTGCTCGATGCTCCTGCTGGTGGTGCATGGTTTGATGAGAATGGTAAGCAACTAACCGCCGAGGATTTTGATGATTTAAAATCCAGATTGGAGAGTGGCGACGAGACACTTGGCGAAACATATACAATATATTATAAAAAAGACATTTCAAGTGCTGAAGTCACAGAAATAGGCGAGCTTGAATATACCGGCGAAGTGCAAAATCCAAAACCAAGTTTGTCAATTGACGGCAAGCCACTTCAAGAGGGCACTGACTATACATTAGAATATAACGATGCAGATTACAAGAATTGTGGCAAAAAAACTATCACAATTAAGGGTGCAGGTGATAATTACTATGGCACAAAGACCGTAACCTTTACAATCACTGCAAAAGATGTTTCAACTGTTGAAATCACAGCACCAGCCGATGTGGTATATGACGGTGCGGTTCATCAACTCGAACCAACTTTGAAAATGGGTGATAATCCTCTTCAAAAAGGCACTGACTATAGCATAAGTTATGCCGTAGGTGCTGATTTTACAAATTGTGGAACAATAACAATCACAATAACAGGTCTTAACAATTTTGCAGGCAGCTCGACAACAGTCTCATATCAAATTACGCAAGCTACAATACAATCGATTAAATTAACAAGCAACGGAACCACCTACGACGGCAATTCACATGAAAAAGATATAGTAATTGAATATGTTGAAGCAGGAGAAGTGGGCGAAACAACGAAATTTAGTGATAAAGCCGCATTTGGCAATATAGGGCTTACCATTACTTACACACGTAACGGGAAAGGTTCGGAAGGAGATGAAACATTCTTCACAAGAGCGGGAGATATCACGGTGACGGTAACTGGCTCCAAAAACTTCACCGGCTCGGGAATTGCAACCTTTACAATTGACAAAAAGACTATTAAATCAGTAGAAATTGATGGGGATAGTGAAATTACCTTCGATAGAGACTCGCACGCGATTACTGTAAAAGTAAAAGATGAAAATGGCAATGATGTTGCTGTAAATGAATATGAAATAATTTACAAACTTGATGATAAGCCAACTCAATTAAAGGAGTTTACTAATGTCGGGACGATAACGGTGGAAGTAACCGCAAAAGCGGACGGCAACTATCAAATAAAAGAGCCCGTAGCGGCAGCTACATTTAAAATAAATCCTCGTTTGCTGACGGACGGAGTGGAAAAAGGCACGCTTTCAAACTTAGAGTATGATGGCAAAAATGTGAATAGAGAAGTAAACGATATTTACACCGTTTTACAGTATAAGGGCACTTCATTAAACGAGAACGATATAGATTACTCCTACCAAGAGACTGCGCGAGTAAATGTCGGAACATATCATATAGATATTAATGGCAAAGGCAATTTCGCTGGGAAATTAACGCTTACCTTCGAGATAACTCCAAAGGCATTGGAGGACTCTTTCTGGCAGCCAAATAAAGAAATATCGAAAACATATACAGGCGAGACAATAGAACTAATTGCTGAAGATTTTAACGGAGTGCTCGTCTTTAACATTGATACTCTGGAATTGACTAAAGACTTCACAATCAAAAGTTATGCGGAAACACCGCGCATAAATGTTAGAGAAAATCCATACGAGTTTACTATAACAGGAGCGGGCAATTATTCAGGAGACCTTACTTTAAGCTTTAAGATAACCACTCGAGGAGCAGAAGAAATAGTAATAGATGATATTCCTGAGCAGACCTACACTGGAAAGGAAATAACTCCAACGCTTACAATTACATATAACGGCAAATCTTTGACAGAAAAAACAGATTACAATGTTGCATGGACATCTAACATAAATGTCGCAAGAGGTTCAAGCAACGAAGTATTAGTTGGAGCACAAGGCACAGTAACCTTTACAGGAAATTATAGCGGAACAAAGCAAATAAGGTTCAAGATAAATCCAAAGAATTTGGGAGAAGATGGCATAACAGTAGAAGTGACAGGAGATACGACATACACTGGCTCGCAAATAGACCCAGCGTTTACAGTTACGTATTCTGCTAATCCAACACCAACATTACAACAAGACAGAGACTACGAATACACACTAGGAAACAACAAAACGGTAGCCGAGGGTGGTCAAATCAACATAACTGGTAAAGGCAATTACACCGGAACAAAAAATGTAATCTTTACAATCAAACCAAAGAGTATAGAAGGGTTTGCGCCTGTTATCGCTAACCCTACTTACAATGGAGAATCTGTAAAACCTGGCGTATCAATTGTTGATACCGACTTAACTTACACATTACAAGAGAGTGCGGACTACATATTAACATATTATGTGGGTGAGCAAGAAACAAACATCTCTAAGATAATTAATGCCGGAACATATAAAGTAAAGATAACTGGGCAAAATAACTATACTGGCGATATCACAACTGAATATGAGATTTTGCCACGAAGCATTAATGCGGAGAGCATAGAAGTTGAAAAAATAAGTGATCAAACTTACAGTGGTTACCAGATAACACCAACAGTTACAATAAAAGACCTAATTGCTGGAAGAATGAAAGACCTTATTGAGCTTACGGATTTTGAGTTAACAAGACCTGAGGATTCTAAAAATATTAATACTTATCAGATAAAAATAAAAGGCATTGGCAATTACAAAGACGACAGGACAATAGAATATAAAATTGTTCCATATAAAATAACGGAAAATGACATAGAGTATGGTAAGTCAATAGAATTTAATGGTATAGAAATAAGGCCAACAGTAACCATTAAATTTAATGGCGAACCGATTGATAATAGTAATTTTACTATTCAATATACAAGTGAAGAAGGCTTAATAAATGTTGGCGAAAAGCAAATAATAATAACCAGCCTTGAAGGAAAAAACTTTACATGTGATACGATAACATTAACTTACAATATTACCGCACGAGATATTGGAAATGAACAGGTTAAAAATAGCAAGATAGGTGAAATATACTACAATCGAAAAGAGCAAAAGCCAGGCTTTACTTTAACAGATGAAGGTTTACAGTCTTTAGATCAAACTGTGGGGACTGAAAATTATACGGTGAATTATTCATTTAACACCAATGTTGGAGAGGCAACAATAACGATTATCGGTCAGAAAAACTACACTGGAACAAAAACAATAACCTTTGAAATTAAACCTGCTACCATAACGGAAGTTACATTAAAGAGCGACGGAATAACCTATGATGGTGAAGAGCATCAGCCTGAAATTTTGTCGGTAGTTGCAGGTGATTTGCCATTGGAAGTTGGGGAATATACGATTACATATTCACGCGAAAATGAAAACCCAACCGAAGACTTTACAAGTGCCGGAACTATCACAGTTACAGTTACCGGAGGCACAAACTTTGGTAACGGCTCGAAAACAGCAGAATATATAATCTCAGCTGCTACAATAGACTCTATTACATTAAAGGAAGGTGCGACCTACGATGGAAACGCTCATGAAAATTTGGTTGTCTCTGTTCAGACACAAGACGGCGAGAAAACTACAACCTTTGAGTTCGCTCAAGGGAATTTCGAAGAGATAGGCTTGACAATTATCTACTCACGTAAAGATAAAGACGAAAATCCAACTGAAGACTTTACAAGCGCAGGAACAATCACAATAACAATAACTGGTTCCCAAAACTTTACCGGCTCTATAGAAACAAGCTATACAATTGGTAAAAAAGCATTTAGTTCAGAGACTGTTGATGTAAATGGAATTACCAATAAGGAATTTAATAGACAATCACAAAAGCAAACATTTACTATCACCGATAAGGCGATTGCAGGCGATGAGAACGGGAAGAAGAAATTGCTTCTTAACACAGATTACCTAGAGCCATCATATTCTAACAATACTAATGCTGGAGACAACACGGCAGAAATTACCATTAAAGGCACAGGTAATTACGAGGGAACAATTACCATTAAATTCACAATTGATAAAGCGACAATTGACCGTGTAGACATAATTAAAAATGCCACATTTGACGGTAAGGAACATGAGAATTTAATTTCTGCCGTTTATGCGGGTAGTTTGTCATTGGAAGAAGGAGAATACAAGGTTAACTATTCACGCGATGGCGTTGATGCAACAGAAGATCCAACCAAAACTGATCCTACATTCTTTACAAGAGCAGGGCAAATTACAATAACTGTAACTGGTGACGAAATAAACTTCACCGGCACACAAACTCTTACCTATACAATTGATCAAACTACAGTTACAAATGTTACTTTAAGCGTCATTGAAAAAACCTATGACGGCGAGTCACACGAAAAAGATATAATCATCACTGTTGAAGCGGAAAAAGAAGGAGAAAAGTCAACCTTTACTCAAGAAGATTTCGAAAGGGTTGGCTTAATAGTCACCTACTCACGCGATGACGTTGAAGAAGTAGAAGATCCTACATTCTTCACAAAAGCAGGAGAAATCACGGTAACAGTAAAAGGCGATGGTGTAAACTTCACCACCGACGCTAGGTCAACAACCTTTACAATTCTCAGGCGCTCAATTGACATTGAAGATAATGAAACATCAGGGTTAAAAATATCATTCACTCAAGATTTTACCTATACAGGCAAAGCGATAAATCCTACTCAAGATTTAATTCAAAGCCTCGAGCTCAAATTTATGGAAGATGGGAAAATCTTTACATTGAGTTTGGAAAATGGCGACTACACAATCGCTGGCACTGGCTATGGTGAAAATATCAATGTAGTTTCAGGAGGAACACTTACAATTGAAGGTCAAGGCAACTTCGAAGGAACAAAAGAACTCAGTTTTACCATTAAACAAAGAGAAATGTCTGAAGACAATGTTGAAATTACGCTTGAACAAACTTCCTACACATATACAGGCTCAAAGATTGAACCAAAAATTTCCAAAGTAATTTTGACATACGATGATGATCAAGAATTGGAATTAAAATATGAAGAAGTAAAGGACTATACAATCTCGTATGACACCAACACCAAAGCAGGTGTAAACGCGGGAATGGTTACAATTACTGGTCAAGGCAACTACTCAGGGTCGTTTACTAAACACTTCACAATTGAAAAAGCAGAAATTAAATCGGTTACATTAACAGGTTCAGAAATTACTTACGACGAGCAAGAACATAAAGATTTAATCACCTCTGTTTTAGCGGGAAATACAATATTTAATCAAGCGGATTTAGAAAACGCTGGATTGACAGTTACTTATTCACGCAAAGATAAAGGTGAAGACCCAACCGAAGACTTTACCAGCGCAGGCATAATCACCGTAACGGTTACCGGAGATGATAACTTCACCGGCTCGGCAGAAGCGACCTTTACAATTAAAGCAAGATCATTGACGGATGGAGACTTTACAATTGCCAAAATTGCTTCGGTTGATTACAATGGAGAAAATCATGAACCAGACCCAACAATCAATATAGGCGAAAAGACCCTAAAGAAAAATGTTGACTACACTTTATCCTACGAGAATCACACCGATGCGGGAGAGGCAACAGTAAACATTACATTTATTAACAATTACTCAGGCTCAACAAGCACAAAGTTTACTATTAATCCAAGAGCATTTAACGAAGATAATGTCAGAGTAACCGGAGTTGTTGACAAGACATACACCGGTGATTCTCAAACTCAAGACAATATTATAGTCACCGACAAACAAATTTTAAATAAGACCTTGGCTCATGAAACTGATTATACAATATCTTCTTACTCTGCAAACACAAGTGCGGGTCAGGCATCAGTCACAATTGAAGGCCATGGCAACTATACAGGCTCAATTACAATATCATTTACAATTAATCCAGCGGAAATAATTAAGGTTAATTTGATGACAACGGAAACGACATATGATGGTCAGGCACATAGTGATTTATTCGCCTCTGTTTTAGCGGGAGAAAAATCATTTGATAAAGTGGATTTAACAAGGGTTGGATTGACAGTTAGATATTCACGCAATGGAAGCCAAACCATCGACTTTACAAATGCGGGTGTAATCACAGTGACTGTTACAGGAAACGATAATTTCACCGGCTCGGCTTCAGCAACCTTTACGATTAATGCAAGAGATATTTCAAGTGGAGTTACAATTACAAATCCTGCTGATGTTTCATATAACGGCAATATACAAAAACTTGAGCCAACTTTGACATTTGGAACGCAAGGTCTTCATAAGGATGCCGACTTTGAACTAATTTATGAAGGAAGTGACTACATTAATCACGGTGAGAAAACAATCACAATAAATGGAACAGGCAACTTCACTGGCACGGCTTCAGGGACATATACAATTACTCCAAAAGTCCTTGAAGAAGGAATGCTTGAAGTTGTGAACGAGACATACTATTATCTAGATGGAGCAGAAATAAAGCCTCAATACACCTTGAAATTCAATAACATGCTTTTGCAAGTAAGCGAAGACTATGATGAATCATTTAGCAGCAACACTGAAGTTGGAAATGCTCAAATGACCATAACTGGAAGAGGAAATTATTCGGGACAACTCATATATTCTTATCAGATTATACAGGCACGTCCAACAGTAAATCCTGTTGTTGAAAACAGAACATTCTATATTGGCGAGAATGCACAAGATATTCAAATTTCAATTTCTGAAGGTGACACAGAGGGA
Organism: uncultured Clostridia bacterium; assembly: GCA_947589615.1. Taxonomy (GTDB): domain Bacteria; phylum Bacillota; class Clostridia; order Christensenellales; family UBA1242; genus Caccovivens. Next base: position 10,669 of record CANQBU010000006.1, read on the forward strand.
ACTATAACCTTTGAAAGCCTCGAATTATTAGAGAAGGCAGACAATAACTATGAGCTTACATGGACATTTACTCCGACCGATGAACAAAACTATTCTACACTTACTGGGACTTATACAATAAAGGCATATATTAAAGTCATGGTTGAATTTGACGACCAGCAGTTTGAAGATTTGATTGATAATGCTAATATATCCTTTGACGTAAATGTTTTCACAGTTGTAGATCAAACCAAAGCCGCACTCGATAAAACCTTGTATGACCTCGTCTATACATACTTAGACGCGGATCAAGAAGTAGACGAAGTGAATATAAGCGGCTCATACAAAATTGAGGTAAGCCTGAAAAACAAAGATAAATATGCTTTTGGACAATGCGATTCTTCAAAAGAATTTCATGTTAAAGCATCGACATTGCAGTCAGAATTTGGAGTTGAGGCATATCGTGCTGGAGGCTTTGAAGAAGGCGTTGAACTTGTAGTAGAAGAAGTGACAGATAAAGCCAAAATTAAAGCAATTCTGGGCGATAACTATAATCTAGTCAAGAATATCGCACGCATAACGGTTATAAAATTTGTTAAAGATGATGTAGAACAAGAATTAGATGATGCTCAAATTTACTTAAATATAAAATCGGATGACCTTAAAGTTTACGCATTAAAAGATGGCACACTTAATGACATAACCGACCAAGCTAAGAAAGGTAAAATCATGGCATTTGAAGGTAAAGGAACAATCTTGTATGTAGAGCGTCAGTCATATATGATATGGATAATAATTGGGGTTTCAGCATTTGTAGCCATAGTAATAACAGTGCTTGTAATCGAGCTGATCCTCAGAAAAAGAAAACATAACAAAGTATAATTTTCTTGATAAAAAATTGGCTATCGCTAGATACTCAAAGGAAACTTTTTAAAATAATTACAGACATGAAATGTACCCCCGAAAGTTAAGTAACTGTAGGAGGTGCATTTTTTGTAATAGAAAGCTATGGACTATCCTGGAGCTCTATTCAAAAAGAAGGCGGCTGAGTGCCGTCTAGTGTCCCTAATGTCCTGCAAAAAATAAATTCTCACTTGCAGTCTATAACTGCCATAAACTCTAACATTACAACATATTAATTATTTCTGCAAAATGTAATTAGAAAACCATTTCATATTTATAAAATTCAAATCCATAATTTGGTTTGCCTAAGCCACAATTTTTAAAGCCTGCATTTTCATACATCTTCATTGCGGACGGATTTTGCACGCATACATGAAAATGTATTCCATCGGCGCCGCTTTGTTTCGCCTCTTCTATTAGAAGTTTTAGAAAATGAGTTCCTATTCCCTTTCCTTGAAAGTCGGGGTTGACACAAATTCTAGCAATGCCGTATCCATTGTTTAGTTTATATTTCCATTCGTCATCTTCATTCTCGTATTTGCCCAAAAAACTCACGGCAACTATTTTGTCGTCAGATTTTAAAACATAAAGATTTTTATTCTTTATATCATCAAAAACTAACATTTTGCTTGGATAACTTTTGTCCCAAGTCGTAAAAGAATTTTTTATAACGATTTGATACAATTTATAAATTTCATCAACATCTTCTTTTCTCGCTTGTGAAAATTCCAAATTCGTTTCTTCCATTTTATTCTTCATTTTTTTATATTTGCAATATTTCTTGTTATTTAATAATCACTTTAAGAATAAAAATCGCTATATGCCTCATAAATAGGAAAACATAGCGATTTCATTTATTCGATTTCTTTATTGTCGTCATCATAATTTTCTTCGTCTGAACAAATTTCTTCATAATAAAGGTTTTCTGGCTTGATTGTTGAATTGTTAATAGATGCGGTATTGCTGATTAGTCCATTGCTATCAACAAGGCTTTTATCAAGAAGATTGCAAGCATATCCCCAACCGTAGGCAAATTCGCCATTGCGAAGTAGATACCAGCCGTCATAATGATAAAGTCCAGTTAAGGGGTCTTTCGATACAGGCAAACCTTCATTTTCAATTTGACAGAAATTAACACATCGATCAGGATTTCTATTAGCTTGTAAAGATGTTTCTTCTTCGAGAATAAATTGATATTCAGGTGAATTTTTACCATAAGTATCTATAATTTGTTGTCTTGTGAGATATGTGCCAATCAAAAATGCTTTGCTACCTGCACGAGTTTCTGTTATTTTTGGCTCCTTTTTAAAAAGTCGTTTTACTTCGTTAATCTTATATTTTTCCAAAAGAAACGCTGTGGCATTGTCTGGGATTTGCCCCAAATCGTCAAATCCAAAACTTGAAATAACGCGAGTTGAAATTTTTCTATTATTAATGTCTTTAAAAGTTACAACCGTTTTGTAATAGGTTCGCGTGTCTGCCATTTAGCCTCCTTAACTTTTATATAGTTTATTATATCAGTAAAATAAACAAATGTCAATATTTCTTCTTTTCTTCCATTTTACTCTTAAAACAACAGTAATCAAAAGTGTTTAATACCAAAATATTGTTTTTGAAATTATTGGTATTATAATATATTTAATAATTACGCTCGTTGTTTGGCTCTGGTCTAGAGTTTACAGTGGTATCGAGAGGTGCTAGCGAATTGCCCATTATAACGATAGCATCCACTAATGCTTTTGCAGAAACTTTGTTATCTACTAAATCATCATAAAGTTTTTCATTGAAAACAGAAAAGCCTTTACTAAAAACTTTATCGCTAATCTGTCCTGTTTGGTTATAGTTAATACAAATATTATTTATGACAACAAATATTTTTTCATAAGCCCTTAAAAATGTCATTACATCTACACCATACTTTGAAGGATAATTTGTAACATCTGCCCTTAAATATTTAATGTATTGAGAATTGGGACGCAGAATGTTTAAAATGTCACTTGCAGATGCAAACCTGTCAATAATATAGGAAATATGTCTTTGTTTTGCAAATGGTCCACTGCGAGAGGTGTCAAATCGAACATCGTCAATATATGGATTGTTTTTATTTTGTTGTGAAGAATATCCAAATTGTCTGTTATTTTCGTTCATAACTACTCCTTTTGCGGATTATCCGCTTATTAAATTCGAAACGGTTTATCCGCTAAGTTTGAAAAAGATAAAATGTTAAGTTTTTCGAATTTCTATTTCTATCATAACATACTTTGTCTTTAATTTCAACCTATTTCTAAAATTTATAAAATGCAAATTTAAAAATCACTATCTAACGAGGTTTGCGGATAATCATAGGCAAAGGCAAGTTGGCTTGAAACAATATCGGATAAGGTGTGATTTATCTTAAGCCCCAATAGATTTTTAGCGTTTTTATTGTCTGTCAGAAAGAGGGGAATATCTCCCTCACGCTTAGGTCCGACTTCAATATCTAGTTTAGTAGAGGTCGCCTTTTCTACTTCATGGATTATTTCAAGCACGCTATATCCAGGGCTTCCTGAGCCAATATTAAATATATTGCTGTCATGAAAATTTAGTGCTTGAACAAATGCCGATGCCACATCACAAACATGAATATAATCGCGGACTGTTGAACCGTCTTTTGTGTTGTGGTCAATGCCGTTTATTTTTAACTTTTTAGTGCTTAATGCCTGGTCAATAATGTATGGAAGAAGATTTTTGTATTCCTTGTTGCCGTCATCGCCCAGCCCTATTTGCCTTTCTGCACCTACTGGATTAGAAAGTCTTAAAATTATTGCTTTGCCATTTTCCTTTGCCCACGACTTTATCATTTGCTCTCCCTCCACTTTGGTTTGTGCGTAAGGGGAAAGAGGGGATAGCAAACTATCTTCGGGGGTTGGAATTTTTGTGGGAACGCCATAAACAGTTATTGAAGATGAAAAAATCAATTTCTTGACATTGTATTTAGTCATAGTCTCAAGCAAAAGCCGCGTGGCATCAACATTGTTTAAAATGTATTCGTCAGGTTTTTTAAAACTTTCGGGGATATATTTCTTGCCGGCGAGGTGGATAACAGCGGAGATTTTGTTGGCTTCAAAAATTTTTTCTAGTGCCTCTTTGTTTAGCATGTTTTCGCAGAATAAATCAATTTGATTAGGATATAAGTCAATAAGTTTGTCAATGTATTTTTGCTTGCTGTTTGAAAAATTATCGATTATCGCCACATTATACCCTTGTGCGCAGAGGATATTTGTTACATTTGTGCCAATGTAGCCACAGCCACCAGTTATTAAGATTTTTTCTTTCACTTTTCCTCCTTGTTTAAACTTTTTGGGAATGTTTCATAATTATTGTCGTAGATAAAATTATACAACTCTTCCCAGCCGGGATAGTTGAGATTTTTGCATTTTTCTATAAATTTGTCTTTATCGAACGGAAGAAACTTGCTTTTAAAAACTATTCCCTTTTCCTCTTCATAAATCATCAAGTAATTGCCCAAACTTTTAAGCCCCAGCGAGCCTACATCAAAAAAAGTAGTGCTTCCTTCAACGACGATGCTTGGCGTGTGGATATGCCCATAAATAACATAATCAAATTTTTCATTTTCCACGCCAAATTGCTTGGTCAAGGATTGGTTCTTTAAGGATAAAATCTTGTTTGACATTTGATGATTGTGCCAGCCATAATGAGTAAATCTAAATTTTTTCCCACCGATTGTCATATCATAGTTTTTAGGTAAGGAGAAAAGCAAAGGGAGGTATTTATCTATTGCTTTTCGACAGTTTTCATATTGAACAAATACGCCACCATCTTTTTCCAAAGTTAAATCATCTATTTCTTTAGTTATCCTTGCTTCATGATTGCCACAAAGATAAATGACGTCAAACTTTAACATACACTCCAAGGTTTCTAGGTTGTATGGCCCCATGCCCACGACATCACCGAGACATATTCGAAGGTCTGCCTGCATAAAATCTTCCGTTTGGGAAAGCGCTTTCATCTGTTCAAAGTTGGCGTGAATATCGCCAAAAACACAAATTTTCATACCTTAATTATATCAAAATAAAATGATAAAGTAAACACATCTTTAATTATTTTTTTAAAAGGAAAATAGGGCGCAAAAAATATTTTTTAAATAAATGTAAATATTAATTAATTTTTTATAATCTTTATTTACTCCACATCTTTTTTTGAATTATGATTGCACGCGTTTGCAAGTCATTAAAAAACGCACATTCATGTTGAATATCAAAATTTTCATTGTCCGTTTTGAGTTTATATTCAACAGACACATTTTTATCAAAGAAATATTTTGTGCTGTCAAAATGCCCGTATGTGCTTTGGTCGTCAGTATAACTGCCGCCAAGCATACTCTTTAAAAGAGAAAGCCTATCGCAGGAGCCAATGTCCACTTCACTTTTACCATTATAAGCATTCAATTTTGGTTGTTCATTCAAGTCCACTTTAGAAAAAGTTATATTCCTGTTATTCAAAATTTCCTTTACTGTGGCTTTTCCCAGTTGTTGGTTTAAAGCGTTATTGACACATTTCTCTAAATTGGTGTTTAGGTCTGCTACAAGAAGGCGGACAGGAATATTTTTTAAATAGAACACTATGGCTTGATGCTTGTTGCCGATGGGAATATTTTTGTTGTTTTCTATCAAGCAATTGCAATTTTTTATAAGTTTGTAACTATCGTATGGCAGCCTCTCACTTTCAAAGCCGTCTGAAAAAGCCCCATTAAAACAATCATAATGGTTTGGGTGCTGCTCTGTCCATAAATCTATTGTATCAATTGTTTTCATAAAAACTCCTTTTTTAGCGTTATCGTTAAATCTTCAAATCCCTTGCCTTTGTAAAATTTTATAGCCTTTTCATTTCCCAGCATTGCGGTCACAAAACATCGTTTTGCGTTTTTGCTTTTGCACCACTCAAAAAATGAATTGACAAGTTTTGTTCCTATACCTAAGGCTCGGTATTCTTCTAAAACAAACATGTTTTCCAGTTCACAGGTATCGCCTTGATAATATGAATACGTGTCATCTTGATAGATAGAGCCTGCCAAGTAGCCGACTGGCTTTTCATCGCAAAGGGCAATAATGACAAATTGATTTTCAATTAAATCGCCGAAATACTCTTCATTCTTTTCGCCCAAAGCCCAGTCTTTTACATAATTGTCGGGGTCGTATTCCTCTTCATGTTTGAAAAGGGCATTATTTAGTTCTTGGATAACTTTTAAATCTTTCAATGTCGCCTTTTTTATTTTTATCTCCATAATGTTATTCTCCTTTTTCCTCTTGTGTTTGTTGATTTTTTTCCTTTTGCTGCTCTGCATTAATTTCAAATGGCACTTCGCTGCTTTTTTCACTTTGCTGCTTATTTTTAAGTTTAAGCCAAACTATAAGCCCGAACACATCTAGGGTAAAATATATTGCATAAGTTGCCACCGTCGGTATGTAGCTCAGACTTCCATGTAAGACAAAGTTAAGCCAAAGGACTAAAGTTATAATCCTGTTTAACAAACTAACGACAAAGTTTAATTCGCTTCGTCTCACTTGAAGATAACCCTTAAAACATGCAAGACAAAGTGATACTGTGCTTATGATTAAATCGGCGGTATTAAATGCACGTAGCATATAATATAAACCAAAAGAGAGGGCAAACATTATGGCAATGGCTATAAAAAATTCTTTGTAATTATATTTGTTGTTTATTTTTACCTGTCCTTCATTTTTATTTTTAAACCATGTGATAAATGTCGCTATGTAGATAGGCAAAGAGGTGATTGCGCATGAAATGACTTCGCCATAATATGCGTTTTGGGCGGATAAATAGATATAAAAGAAAAGTTGAATAATCCCTACTATATTTCCCCAAACGATTGCTTTGCTAAGCAAAAACGAAGTGAGCAGACCTAAAAGAGCGTTGATTATGATTATCCAATTTGAATGAAAAATTATGCTAAGCGAAATTAAAATAGCACAGCAGATTCCGAAGTAAACAAGTTCATACCATTTAAACAACTTGAGAAATCTCATATTGATATTATAGCAAATTTTGAGAAGGAGTTCAAGATGTTAAAGCACCCTATCATTGTTTTTATAGCACAAAAAATTTGTGGACTTTATCCTATTTGACAAAGCAATTTCAAGATTGTATACTATTAAAAAGGAGTTTATATGTTTTCATATAAGAAGGCAAGCCTTGACGAACTTGACAAAATTTGGGATAAAGATATTGAAGAAAATCGCGATGATAAAAGATATATAACATGGAAGAAGGAATTTATTGACGCCGCAAGCAAAGGAGATATTGTAACCTTTGTTATTTTATGCGATGATGACCCGATAGGGCAGTGTTCAATTGTTATAAATAAAAATAATATTAAAAATCCATGTCGAGATTTACTTTGTGACGGAGAAAATAAGGTCTATCTTTCCACTTTAAGAATAGAAAAACAATTTGAGGGGCAGGGACATATTTCAAAACTTGTAAAGGTGGCGGAAAAGTATGCAAAAGATAGGGGATTTTCATCGATAACTATTGGAAGTGAAGCCCAAGAAAGCCGCAATCTTGCTATTTACTTGCATTTCGGTTATACAAAATTTGTAACAAGTTGCGTTGAAGATAATTCTTTAATATTGTTTTATGAAAAATCTTTATAAAGCGTTTAGTTAGTAAAAAAAAGCACTTTCATTTGAAGTGCTTTTAAAAATGAGACATTAAGTCTTGTCATAACTATCAATAATTCCATCAATGAGTTTGCAAAAGTTTTTGTCTCTATAAAGTTTTGTGTTTTGATAAACCTTTCTGAGGGCGGGATTTTTAAATAGTCCGACCCAATCTTTTTGATATTTTTTCCACGATGGCAACATTGATTCCATGTGATTAAGAAATAAAACCAAAAATCTATATTGCTTTTCCGATAAATTTTCAGGGTCAATTTTGTTGTCGACTTCTTTCCCGTTATTATTGCTTAATAAATCTTTAAGTTCGGGGTCATTGAGATAATAAAGCCATAATTCTCTATGGGATAGGATTGCGGCACGAGTTCTCTCTGATTTAGTTCGTTTTATAAAAGCAAAGAGAAAAGCGAGAAGCGTTAATAGGACTGCAAATATCCCAATTATTAAAAGTATTTGAAAAGCGTTCATTTAAGCCTCCTTTATTTCATAAAATTTTGTTTGTTTTTAGTTCCCTGGTGGGAAAAGGTGATTTTGTAAATTATTCCATTTCTTTTTCATCGACTGTTAAAGTTGAATTTATTTTTGGCAGTTTATGAACGAAATTTATATATGTTTCACCTTCATGCTCGCCATTCAAACTGCTATATTTATATGATGATAAAACTGAAAAGCCAACTTTTTCGTGAAGCTTTAATGAAGCAGTATTTTTTATAAATGCCCCCGAAGCAATTCTTTCATAACCTTTTGAGTGGTGAATGGCATAATTCATAAGTGCTTTTCCAATTCCTTGCCCTTGAAAATTTTTGTCGACGGCAATTAAAGACACATAAAGTTCATTTGTAACGTTTTTTTCCGAAGGGACGGTCTTTTCTCTGAGAATGGCATAACCCGCCAATTTTTTGCCAACAAAGGCACACACTGTATAAAATTTTATGTCGGGTAGTTCTGCAAGCTTGGCTATTTCTCCAATCCTTATCAATCTATCTATTACATTATCTTTTTCATAGAAAGTTCCGCCTTTTGATATAACAAACTGGTTGTAAATTTCTTTCATTTCATCGTAATAATCGCCGCACATTTCATAGGTTTTTATTTGCAGTTTTTTCATTTCTTTCTCCTAATGATAATTATATCATAAGAATTTTTATTTTGCAACATGTTTTTTTCAAAGATAAGTTATTTTTGTAAATGGTTTTGAAATAGATGACTATAATTATTATATGAATATATAAACTTGCATAATTTCATTTGACAATTTATTCATAAAATGTTAAATTAAAAGTGACAACCTTGTCAAAAAGGCAAGGAATTTAGGAGGGGAAATGAAAAAATTTTTAACATCTTTGTGTTTAGTGATGTTCATGATTGCAACTTCATTTTTCGCCGTAGCATGTGGGGGGGGGAGCAAAGCAGTTGAGTCTGTAACTTTAAATAAAGACGCTCTCACCTTAACCGTAGGGCAAAGCGAAACCTTGGTTGCGACAATCGAACCTGAAAACGCAAAGAACAAGGACTTAACTTGGAGTTCGTCTCAAATAACCGTTGCGACGGTTAATAACGGAACGGTTACTGCGGTTTCTCCAGGAACGGCGGTTATCACAGTTACAGCAGAAGGGGATAAAACAGACACTTGCACAGTTACAGTAAAGGCACAAACAAATATCTCCGAAAGTGATTGGAAAGACGCATTACATGCAGTTGAAGATTTGCAAAATGGGACTTTGACAATAGAAAACAATGAATCTACTACTCTTTACTACAAGGGCGAAATTGTGACTCAAGAAACCGACCTCAGCGAATTGGGAGCGGAAGTGACACCTCAAGCACTTTTTTATATGATGGGATTAAGTGAAAACCCTGAAGAGAGCAGGTCAACCTACAAAATATTAATAGATATCATAAATGGAAAAATCAAAGTAGTTAATAATGTAGGGGAAGAAGATGAAGATTTGTCGGAATACAGAGTGGAAGGAAACACTGTAAAACTTTATACAACTGAAGAGGTAGGAGATGAGTCTGTTCCATCAAATACAGTATATGGACCTTATCCAACCGCTGAAGTGGCAAAAAATGCTTTGTTTACACTACGAAATTTGGAAGTTTTAGACGAAGAGTTAATCGTTGAAGATTCAACAGTTGTGACTGCAATCGACGCTTATTCATACTTTGTTCCTACAGATGCGACAACATTTGTCGGAAACTTTAAATATAAAATATTCTACAGTGACGAGCCTGTAAATATACAGGTTACAATAAATTTTGACGAGAATAAAGCCATTACTTCTGCAAAAGCATTTGTTAAAGAAGGGGGAAGCTTTGCAGACTCACTGGAAATTCCAGATGCATATAAGGAGCTTTTTAAAGACCTTGTAGCGGAAAGAGTTTATGAGTATACATATTCTCTTTCAGATGTCGGCTCAACTACTATTTCTGACGATGAGCTTGTAGAGGCTGA
>CANQBU010000007.1 GCA_947589615.1 uncultured Clostridia bacterium
TAACCGCCACAAAGAATATAATTATAAATGGAATAATAAAAATGCCCAAATCAAGTTCTAGTCCAAACAAATTGAGGGTGCTTCCTAATTTAAAGTATGTATAAAAGGAAATAATTAAGGATAATCCCACTTGGCCAATTATCTTTTGATATGGCTTTAAGCCCTCGTTTTTATGTCCTCTTATTTTTATAAAATCGTCCATAAATCCAAGCAAGCCATATCCCAAAAACACTAGCAAAATTAAAACCGCATTGTAAATTTGCCCTTTGAAAAAGAAAAAAGGTGCAATGCAGGCAGGCAGGATAAAAATCCAGCCACCCATAGTAGGCGTTCCGCTTTTGCCCATATGCTTGTCCACATAGTGGAGAATAGTTTGAGAAATATGCAATTTTTTACAAAGAAAAAGTATTGGAAAACCCAAAGCAAGTGCCAATGCTAGTCCTATTAAAAATACAAGGAAATAGTTTAACATATCGATTTATTCTATGTATAAATTATGAAAAATATTATGATTTTACAATTAAAAAAGAGCATATTGTAAAATATACTCAATTTTTAATCTTTTAGCGTTTATATTCTTCCTCTATTTCTTCAATTTCCTTTTCGTCCTGTGCATGCTTTTTTATATAGTCATAGACAACATCGAAATCGCTGTAAGGATATTTGGTGTCGCCGATTTCTTGATAATGCTCACCGCCCTTGCCGGCAATCACAATAGTTTCATCGTTTTTGTAATGCTCCAAAGCATATTCTATCGCCTTTCTTCTGTCCGTTATAATTTTGCAATTGTCATAAGCACCCTCGCGTATATCATTTAATATATAGTTTGGATTTTCAAATCTTGGATTATCACTTGTGATTATGACATCATCTGCCATACTTGTGGCAATTCTTCCCATAAGTGGTCGTTTTGTCCTATCTCTATTTCCCCCGCATCCAAAAATGCAAACAAGTCTTCCAGGGATTATATCTCTTGCCGTCGACAGCACTTTTTCAAGACCGTCGGGAGTATGAGCAAAGTCAATTATAATATTTAAATTTTTCCATTTTATCAAATTAAATCTTCCTTCTGCCGGCTTGAGATTTTCAATGCCTTTAAGCATATCATATTTATTTATCTTCATGCTTCTAAGCGTTGCCACAACTGCCGAAAGGTTTTCAATGTTGTAATTCCCAACAAGCGACGATTTCACATTAATCAGCTCATCTTTATTTTGGCATGTAAACTCACAGCCATTTATATCATCTTTTTGCACACTTGTTACAAAATCGCAATCTTTATCAAAGCCATATGTTAAAATAGGGACTTTTGCATGCCTCAAAAGATAATCGGTGTATTGGTCGCCACTTTTGCAAACTATGCCCAAATTTACTCGTCCCGGTTCAAACAATTTATATTTTGCCTGCGCGTAGTTTTCCATAGTTTCAAAAAAATCTAGGTGGTCTTGGGTTATATTTGTAAGCACTCCGATTTCAAATTTTATGCCGTCAAGTTTATTTAAAGCAAGGGCGTGTGCAGAGGTTTCCATAACCACAAACTCATTCTCTGCTTCCTTCATTTTGGCAAAAATGCTGTGAAGTTTAAGTGGATCGGGTGTGGTCATGCCAGTATCTTCATATTTTCCGTTTATCCTAGCACCCAATGTTCCAATAAGCCCCACTTTATATCCCGCACTTGTAAGCACATCACAAATCGCAGTGCTTGTCGTCGTTTTTCCGTTAGTCCCCGTCACAGCAATTATTCTCATCGAATCGCATGCTCGACCAAAATAATTTTTTGACATAATTGCATAGGCGGAGCGAGCATTATCAACCTTTATTATATCTTCCCCCTCAACCTCATCACTCACCACAGCACTCGCCCCTGCAATAAGTGCTTTTTGAATAAATCTATTGGCGTTTATCCTATTTCCATGCAAAGCAATAAAAACATCTCCTTTCCTCACCTTTCTATGATCGGTGACAAGCCTTGCGACATTCCTATCAAGCACATCATCATCGGTATGGGTATAACTAATATTCCATAACAAATCTATAACTTTCATTTTTTTCTCCTTTTAATTCAAAAATAATGTCATTTTTAACAAATTATTTCTTTGTCATACCCATCAAGGCAATGTATTTTTCAATTGCCTGTGAGTTAAACTTGTAAATAAGTTTGTCTTTTTCTTTGTATCTTGCAATGCCCTCTCTAAGCAAGCAATTTATTATATCGGCAAAGGGGAATTTAAACATATTAAATGACAGAGACCCAGGAATGGAATTCAATTCGTTTACATAAAGTTTTCCGTTGTCAAACAAAAAGTCCACCCTCACCACACCGCTACAACCAATGGCTTTGTAAGACAATTTTGCGTAACTTTTGATTTGCTCTTCAAGTTCAGAGGAAATCTCGTTTTCGGGCATCGACTTTTCTTTCAAATACTTTTCTTCAAAAGTAAAAATTTTACTCTTTGAAACCTCAATGACATTGCTTGCGATAAGATTTGTCGAGCTTTTTATTACCGCACAACAAAATTCTCTTGCATTTGACAAATATTTCTCAATCAAAATTTTATCATCGTAGTTAAAAGCAATTTCAAGTTTTTCTTCTAGTGCCTCCTTATTTTCACATATGTCAATACCTACACTTGACCCCAGTGTCGACGGCTTTATTATACATGGGAAGGAGACCTTCTTTTCAATTTCTGAAAGGACATCTTGCTTTTCTTGCTCATATCTACATTTGTTAAAATATACACCTTTAATAGAAGGAATTTTATTACTTTCAAGCACAAGTTTGCTTATGCCTTTATCCATGCAAAGCACGCTCGAGCAGCAATCGCATGAAGTGTAAGGAATATTTGCAATTTCCAATGCACCTTGCAGTGACCCATCTTCGCCACCATGACCATGACAACAGAGTAGTGCACAGTCAATTTTTATAATATTTATTTTCCTTTTCTTGACAATTGCCAATGCGCCATTATATAGAAGGACATCTCTTTCGTTTTTGACATTTTTCTCGTAATCCAAATAAATTTTTTCGTCTGTCAAATTATCGGCGGTGACCATATTACCATCTGGCTTTATATATACGGGGATAAAAGAATGTTCACTAGGAATGGCCTTCATTGTTTGCAATGCCGTAATAATAGAAATGTCATGTTCCACACTTTTACCACCAAAAAATACTGCAATTTTCATTTTTTACTCCTTTTTTATTAAAAATAATGTCGAAATCGTGAAATTATTGATAATTATCTGGCAAATCGTTTTCAAACAAAACCACCGAGCCTTTTTTGACAAACAATTGAAGAAACTCCTTTTGTTTTCTTCGGCAATCGGCAAAATGTATGTTTTCTCTTGGGAAGGAATGAGAAATCGCACCCGATAAAATCTCGTTCTTGTTTATGTCATTCATAATAATAATATGATTTGCGACATCAGCAATCTGGCAACCTAAATCAAAATTCGCTTTTGATTGCTCACTCCCAAGTTCCACAAAACCGGGAGTCACTACGATTTTTTCGCCGTCAAAACATTTTAAAACTTCAAGCGCCTCTTTTGCACCGACAACATTTGAATTATATGCATCGTCAATAATCGTACAATTTTCATTTTCTATAACTTCCAATCTGTGTTTAATAGGCTCGAGTTTCTCAATTGCCGACAGGATATCTTCATCCTCCATACCCAAGACCTTCGCCAGCGCCGTGGAGGTGACAATATTATTTATGTTGATTTTGCCAAAAAGTTTTGTGCAAACATGATAAGTCTTTTTGTTTAAAACAAGGTCGAAACTGCAACCTTCTTTATTCATCTTTTCATTTTTGGCATAAGCAAAGGAATTTTCTACATTGCACAAATATTTTTCACCTTGAAATCTTTCATATAGGCGTAAAGTGGAGGGGCTGTCGCCATTAAACACAATTGTTCTCGTTTCATTCTCGCAAAGTTCATATTTTGTGTCCTCAATATTTTTAAGAGTTTTAAAAGTCTCGAGGTGCTGACTGCCAATAGTTGTGATAACTCCATACTGAGGCTGAACCATATCCGCCAAAATCTTTATATCTCCCTTATGGCGCGCTCCCATTTCTGCAATGAAAATTTCTTGGTCGCCAAGCATTTCCAAAATCGTTTTGCAAAGTCCCATTTCGGTATTATAGTTCTTCGGGGTCGCCAAAACATTGTATTTGCCTTCTAGTATACTTTTCAAAATATTTTTTGTGGATGTCTTTCCATAACTTCCCGTGATTCCTATTTTTATAATCTTTTTCTTCCTTAACTTGCCACTTGCCTTTTTGATATAAAAAATCTTTATCAGCGTTTCAATGGGGTAGTCAATGTAATGAGAGACAATCAAAATTATCGGTTCAAAGAGGAGAATTAAGACAATATCAAACAAAATTAGCCAAAAATTTTTTATAAAATAAAAAATTATGAAAAAGAGAGCAAAACTTACAAGCAGGTAGATAAGCAAGAAACGGAGCAATCTTTTTGTAAAATTAAGTCGATTTTTGTCGCCAAACGAAAAATTTAGCGATAAAACACAATTTAAAAACTCGTTTGGCTTGTATGTGCAAAGTTGATATGTCTTTACAAACATATAAGACCAGCATATGAACACGAGTTCACATAAACACATATAAAAATAAATCATTCTTCCTCCATAAAATCTATAAATATCGAAGCAAATTCAAGGGGACAATCCAAAAAAGAAAAGTGCGTTCCATTTTCAATAATCTTCAAAGTTGAATTGGGAATAAGGTTTAACAATTTCTTTCCCATATAAAGAGGCGTCTCTTCGTCTTTTTTGCCCCAAATCAGCAATGTTTTCGCTTGTATTTGTTTGGCATACTTATCGAGTGGGGTGTTTACAATATCTTTAAAAGTTTTTTTCATCGCAGGAGATAGCGCCTGATAATCGCTTGAGCCAAAATATTTTTGTTTTAAATGCAAAAATTTTCGAATTTTGAAGGTAAAATGCTTGATTTTAAATGAAAAAGAGCGTCTGGGCTTTATTCCGGCGCTGTCAATCAATATGCATTTTTGCGCAAGCGTGCAATTTGTTGCACAGGCAATTATAGCAATCCTGCCGCCAAAAGAATGACCGACAAGAGTTGCTGAATGAATGTTTAGTTTTTCACATAAGGATATGAGCATCTCTGCATATGTAAAAAGTCCCCACCCCACTACCTCCTTACTACTCTGTCCAAAGGGCGGAAAGTCAACAACTAAAAATGATATATGCGGATAAAATCTTATTATTTCATTAAAATCTTCACTATTTCTCCCCCACCCGTGCAAAAGAATAACTGGGCTTGAGGACTCCCCGTTTTTAAATTCATAGTATACTTTTGCACCCTTAAAATCATATATCATAATCTTTTTTATGATTTTTTAGGTGAGATGTTGTAAAAAATATTAAAAAATATAAAAAAATATTAAAATTTATTTGGTGTTTTATTAAAAACATAGTAAAATATTTATAGGTCAATAAGGGGACCGAGTTTAAAAGAAGGAAGGAGAACAAAGTGAAAATTACAGATGTTAGAGTAAGACTTAAAGACGAACAAAAATTAAAGGGAGTTGCATCAATTACTATTGATGAATGCTTTGTTGTTCATGACATCAAAGTTATCGCAGGTAAAGACGGACTTTTCATCTCTATGCCAAGCAAAAAAACTGCTGACGGAGATCACAAAGACATCGCACACCCAATCAACACTGAGACAAGAGAAGAAATCAAAGCTGCAGTTTTAGCCGCTTACGACAAAGCTTTGGCTGAAAATAAAGCTGAATAAAATATAGAAAAAGAGTAACTACTGTTTAATTATACTTAGATATTTAAGTATTTAGTTTTTTGGTCTTAAAACTAGGGTAATCCTAGTTTTTTCTTTAAAAGGAATATTATGCACGAAATACGAGTGGGGAAGGAAAACAATATCTTCCAACATATAATAGTTTTGAAAACAAACAGAAATAAACGCCATAAAGCTGGCGAATTTTTTGTCGAAGGTGTGCAAAACATCAACTTTGCAATTAAAAACGGCTGGGAGATAAAAAATTGGATATATGGAGATAAAAGCAAACTTTCAAGGTGGGCGGCTGAAAAGATAAACTCTATCAAAACTCAAGAAAACTACTGCTTTGACGATGCCCTTATAAAAAAGATAAGTGGCAAAGATAACTCAAGCGAGCTTATGTGTATTATAAAAATGGAAGAACGCAAAATTGTTTTGAGTGACAATCCCTGTATCCTCGTCCTTGACCGACCTTCAAAAATGGGTAACCTAGGCTCTATAATAAGAAGTTGTGAGGCATTCGGATTTGACGGGATAATCATTACGGGGCATAGTGTAGACAAATATTCCCCTGAGGTCATAACCTCGGCAATGGGCTCTTTTTTCAGTATTCCCATTGAAAATATCGAAACAAACGAAGAATTTTTAAATCGCATAAGCCAATTTAAATCTAGTTTCCCCGATTTACAACTTGTCGCAACACTTTTGGACGGCGACTATTCAATAGACAAAGTCGACCTAAAAAAGCCCACAATCCTTTTAATGGGAAATGAGGGCGAAGGGTTAAGCAATTTTTACCGACAAATTTGCGATGTTAAAACAAAGATAAGCATGAGGGGTGAAGCCGACTCATTTAATCTTGCATGTGCAACAACCGTCTTCATGTTCGAATTGAATAGGCAACGCGGATTAGTTTAAAAAATTGCATTAAAATATGAGAAAACGAATTGAAGGCTCGTTTTTGTTATTGTGTTCATAAAAAAAGACTTTTGAATGATTAAACTATCAAAAGCCTTTTTTGTAATCACATCTCGCGAGGATACATTAAATCAAAAATCGTTGTTTTCTTTTCCTGGAAAAATTCTGGAAAAACCTCCTTCCCAAATTCACGATAGGCAACTTCATCATTTATAGCACCAATAATTTCATCAAAAGTCTTCAGTCTACTTTCAGTCGCTGTCGAATTTATAACACCCTTTCCAAGCACCATACCGCCAAGAAAAGAACTAGGAATTATTCCTGTCACTAAACCTAAGGCTACAAGTCCCGAGCCTAAAACTATATTTACCGTGCACATCCTGTATGCCTTTTTGGTTTTCAACTTTTCTTCACTTAAACCATCTCTTAAAAATAGGAGTTCACCAGTTGACAGAGTTTTTAAATCTTCAAGTGTATGAACATGCATTATTTTACCCATGTTAAAATCTTCTTCCATTTTGCAATTCCTTTGAAATAATTATACAACGTAATTTATTATTTGTCAACATTCAATATTAAAAAATAATCTTTTCCTAATAATTTAAGAAAAGATTAAAAAATCTGGATTTTTTATTAAATTTAGTAAAAAAGCGAATTTTTATTAAAAATTAACAAAAAAACGCTATTTTTTCGAAAATTTTACTAAAATAAATTAATTTTTTGTCGCAGGAACGGCAACGTTTGTCTTATCAATAATTTTAACTCCCTTTGATTTTATAAGGTCAATTACATCTTGATATGTTCCCTTCGTCATTCCTTTAAAACTTAAAATGAAACTTTGACCGGGACTAATGAATAAAAACAGGTGCGCCTTATAAACAACAAGTTGATATAATTCGTTATAGTTTATGGTTTGATTTGCGATAGGCTTATAATCATTTGTTTCTTTTGAAGAAGTTGCCTCCGTTGTGACTAAAACTGAATTCTCATAAAACTCAAAAGTATTTAAATACTTGCGGTCACCCAAATTTTGTGTATTTTGTTTTTTTACGCTGTCCTTTAAAAGATATGGCATAAAAATCAGTCCTCCGATGCAACCGCATACAATTAGTATTATCCCCATAGGTAGAATAACAAATGAAAGTCCAATTCCAAACAAGACAAAGAAAAGCGTGAATGCGACAGAAGAAATAATCGTCGTTTTCTTCATTGCATAATTTTGAAATAAAGTTATTTCATCTTCATCCATTTTGCTTGTGTTTTTATATATAATTCTTCCAAAATCTCCTCCAAATTGTGTAATTTTCATTAATTTTTTGAATTTTTTAATGTTTTTTCCCTTTTTCTTTCTTGCAATACAATTTCCCGACTACAAAGTTTACGAATTTAACAGGCAGTAATTTTGGCAAAACGACTATAATTTTATAAATAAGGCCTACTGTTTTCTTTAGTGGTGGGTGCTTTCTTTTTAAAACACATTTTACTACCTTTGCCACTTTGTAAGGGCTCATTCCCTTTGTCTCATCTTTTTCAATTTTGGCAATTGATAGATTTGAATTTTTTAACTGGCTTTCGTTTGCTCCACTTGTATCAATCACCCTTGCTGCAGTAAAACCCGTTTTAGTATCACCCGGTAAAATTGACGTCACCTTGATTCCATAATCTTTCACTTCATTACTTAAAGCCTTTGAAAAAATTTCAACTCCCGCTTTTGTCGCACTGTATGTAGCCTGATATGGAAGAGGGATAACTCCGCCAACAGAAGAAATGTTGATAAGCCTTCCCTTTGTTTCCTTTAAATATTTGATAGCCTTACTGCTGTTTGCAACGACAGCCGAAAGATTTGTTTCGATTTGTTTATAAATATTTTCTTGTTTTGCAAACTCAACAAGACCACCTATACCAAAGCCGGCATTGTTTATAAAAATATCAATCTTTCCCTCTTTTTGATAAATGTCCTTTAAGATTTCATCAATCCGCTCGCCGTTATTGACATCGGCTTGAAATGCTTCTTTAATAAAACTTTGTTCTTTTACCGTTCTTGATATATCATAACAAGTCACTCCTTCACCATGAAGGACATCGGCAATCGCCGCTCCTATTCCACGGCTCGCCCCTGTTATAACAGCCACTTTTCCTGATAATTTCATAAAATATCCTTATTTTTACTGTTTTTTTGCTATTTTTTTGTGTTTTTAACATAATTTAGTTAATTATTTCAAAATTTTTTATAACTTTCTTATACATGCTATGGCTAGTGCTCCGCTTCCTATATGACAAGACACGCTAAGCGATAGAGGATCAATTTGGGCAACTTCAATGTTTGGCAAAGCCTCTCTAATTTCATTTGCAAAGTCGTTTGCCTTTTGCTCACAATTTGTATAGGCAACAGATAGAATCATTTCTCCCTTACCATAAAACTCTTTAAATCTTGTCTCAAGGTCATGCTTTGCCGCTTCAATCATCTTTAATCTTGCCGTTTTTTCGTTCATCACTTTTGCATACTGGTCAAGTTTTCCGCCTTGAATTTGAAGAACGGGTTTGATTTTCAAAAGTGTTCCGATGGCAGCCGCAGCAGGAGTAACTCTTCCTCCCTTCTTTAAATATTTCAAAGTGCTGACCATTATGTAAATACTTGAGTCCATGGAACTTTCCATAAGCATTTTTTCAATAACATCGCCGCTTTTCCCTTCTTTTGCAAGTTTTAAAGCGTCGAGGACCGCTTGTCTTTGAGATACCGAGATTCTCCTGTTATTGATTACATGGACTTTTCCACCATAACTTCCTGCAAAGTTTGTCGCCGTTTCGCATGACATACTAAGCCCACTTGACATAGGAATATGGATAATTTCATCATAGTCTACAAGAAGCTTGTCCCATAACTCGCATATTGCCCCAATTGCAGGCTGTGAGGTTGAAATTTCAGCATTCTCGTCAAGGAGTTTCTTATAAAATTCCTCTTGAGTCAAATTTATATCTTCAAAATATTCTTCCCCATCGATTGTAAAAGGCATAGGAATAACTCTCAAATTTTCATATTCCCTTGCCTGTTCTTGGGTTATTCCAGAATTACTATCTGTTACTACTGCAATTTTCATATTTCCTCCTGATGTCTCGGTTATTTTCTCTAACCGCTTTTTTAATTTCTTTTTTAACATTCATATAATTTATATTATCGTTTTCTTGTAAGTATTCCGCTTTTGGTAACCCCAAAATTAAGTCGGCAATTTCATAAATTGAGTTATTTTTGAAATAATTTGCGTTTTTTGACATATTTTTTCTTAAATTTTCGTCTTTCATTAGCAAATTAACTTTTTTAGCAAATTCCTTTTTATTTTTAAAAGAAATTGCCGTGCCCTTCTCTTTAAGGTATTTTAAATTGTATTTTTCTTGCGAAGGCAATTTTTCTGTAATAAGCATAGGAAGCGACATGTTTAAAATTTCGGTCGTTGATATTCCCCCACATTTGTTTACCACGAAGTCAGACGCCGACATATACAAAGGTAAATTATCAGTAAATCCCACATTTACGACATTAATTCCCTCTTCAAACTTTTTCTTTTCAATCTTATTAAAATCCTTCACGTTTTTGCCATTAATCATAATGATATTCACGTTTTGCCCTTTCACGGAATTGATCAAATTTTTAAAAATCCTTTAACCGCCACTCCAAAATCCGCCACCGAACATAACAAGAATTGTTGGAACATCTTTTTGTAATTCAAGTTTTTCTTGAGCGTCCCTTCTGTTTAGCCCATGATAGATTTTTTCATTAATTGGTATACCGATTGGCATAAGTTTCTTCTCATCATAGCCTAAGTATTTGCCCTGCTCAATAAAGTCACTATTGGGAATTGTAAAGTAATCGACTCCAATCCCTGCCTGCCAAAATGGAGAATAGACATAGTCTAAACATGAAACTATTACTTTACATGGCAAGGCATACTTTAACCTTAAATCGCTTATTGCAATCGCACCATAGAAATGTGATGAATATATAACGTCAGGTTGAAAGTTCAAAATTTCTTTGTAAAGCCCATCGATAACTCCAAGTGCGACCTTTTGGGCAAAATAAGAATATCTTTGATTTGGTGTATATTTCATGAAACGGTTATAGAATAAATCATATAGCCAAGGCAATCTACTGACCGCTAGACTGTATCCTTTATCAACCACCCAAGAATCAAAGCGACTTCCATATTCCTTGACAATGTCAACCACCTTGATTTGCACATCTCCCATGGCTTCAAGTTTGTTTTTCAAGGCTTTTGCACAGGCATTGTGACCATTCCCTGCTGTTACCGTAAGAATTAATACCTTTTTCATAATTTTCCTTTAAAAACAAAATATTCCGCTTTTTCCAAAAGCTAATAATATTTTAACATAATTATTTACATTTTTCAAAATATATTAACACAAATTTATAATTTTTATTGTAAATTATTATGAAATTTTTTTTAATCTCGCTATAATATTAATGAGGATTGAATATGGAAAATAAAGTTGGATTCGACAGCAAGTTGTATCTAGAAATTCAAAGTGAAAAAATAATTGAAAGGGCAAAGCAATTCAACAACAAACTTTATCTCGAATTTGGAGGTAAACTTTTTGATGACCTTCACGCCTCAAGGGTTCTTCCCGGCTTCGACAAAGACATAAAGACTCAACTTCTTATTCAGCTTAAAGATAAGGCAGAAGTGATTTTTTGCATATCTGCGGCAGAAATTGAAAAAAATAAGATAAGGACGGACTTAGGACTTAGTTACGATGGCGAAGTTTTAAAATTCGTCAATAATCTTCGCTCGCTTGGAATTTCCGTCAATTGCATTGTCGTCACCCTTTTTAAAGGTCAGGTAGGAGCGACAAAATTTGCACGAAACCTTGAAAGTTATGGAGAAAAAGTATATTTCCACAGTTATACAAAAGGCTATCCATCAAATATCGATGTAATTGTGTCAGATGAAGGCTATGGCGAAAACCCTTTTATCGAAACGACAAAGCCAATCGTTGTTGTCGCAGCGCCCGGTCATGCAAATGGCAAACTGGCATTTTGTTTAAGCCAACTTTATCATGAATACAAAAGGGGTGTGAAAGCGGGATACGCTAAATTTGAGACCTTCCCCGTTTGGAACTTACCATTAAAGCACCCTATCAACATTGCTTATGAAGCAGCAACAGCAGATATAAAGGAAATAAATCAAATCGACCCATATCATTTTAATGAATATGGAACGCTTGCCGTAAATTACAATCGCGACATTGATATTTTCCCTGTCATCAAAAATATATTAAAAAAAATCACTGGCAATAAAATGTATGCCTCTCCTACTGACATGGGGGTAAACATGCTTGCAAGCGCAATAACCGATGAAAACATTGTCGAAGAAAGTGCAAAAAAGGAAATTATAAGGAGATATTTCAAAGCAGAATGTGACTACAGGCGTGGACTTATTTCCTTTGATACACTTGAAAGAAATAGATATTTAATGTCTGAACTTGACTTAAACGAAGACTGCTTGTCAATCATTCCAAACACCAAAGCAGTAGCTAAAGCAAGTGCTCTTCCATGCGTTGGACTCATGTTGCAAGACGGCAAAATGGTTTATGGCAAAAACAAAACTGTTGTGTCCGCAAGTGCCGCCGTTATATTAAATGCCCTTCGCTGTCTAGCAAATCTTGATGATGATTTTGATATAATTCCAGACAATATCTTAATGCCTATTATATCTTTAAGACGGGATTATTTGAATATTAAAAAACAACTTTTGACCCTAGATGATGTATTGATTGCCCTGTCAATTTCTGCAAACAGCAGTGAAAAAGCCAAAAAGGCAGTTGAGGCAATTCCACTTTTGAATGGCTGCGAGGCACACTCCACTTTCATACTTCCATCGGCAGAAGTTCAAACGCTTACCCGACTTGGAATAAATGTTACTTGCCAGCCCGTATTTTTAGGATCAAACATATCAAATGATTAAAAAAAAGACTTTTTTGAAAGAATTATCTCAAAAGGTCTTTTTTTTGTTAAATTTCTTATTAAAATATAAACACTAATTCAATTTTATTTTTGCTTATTGGACTTATGCTTTAAAACAATTTATAGCAAGCTTTTAATCTACCCCCTTTCATTTTAAATTCCGTTTTTGTGGTTTTGTAAAATTTTTTACATTTACTGTTTAAACAAGCATACCGTTTTAAAAAAATTTTTTTACATTCGAATATTGATAGTTTTCTGCAGGTAGGGCAAAGTTTATTGGTGTGTGCCCCGAGATGATATTTTTTGGCAAGCTTTTTCATATTTGCTAGGCTATTGCTAGATTTTTCCTTGTTTTCTTTTCCGGCTTTCTTTTTGTCTTCATCCTTGTCTTTTTTGTCATCATTTTTCTCTTCGTCTTCTTCGTCGTCATCTTCCTTATTATTATATTGTTCTTCGCCTACTTCTTGATCGTCGGCTCCGCTATATAAATAGTTCGCATCACCAGCTTCGTCATATTCTTCCTCTTCATCACCTTCTTCGTCGTCATCATCTTCGTCGTCGTCATCTTCGTCGTCAATAAAGCCACCTTCGACTTCATCGTCCCATTCTTCATCATCGTCGTCATCAAAAATCATAATCGCCCTCCTTTATTTAATATAACCAGTTTAACTAATTTCTATTAATTTGTCAAGTTTTACAAGCAAAATTAGATGCGGCGTTTTAAATTTATAAAAAACAAAATTAAACGAGCATATATTGTCACATAAACTTTGTCAGATATGTTTGCATTAAAAAAAGAGCAATCTGCTCTTAATCGATCCAGAACACATTGCCCTTGAGAATTATAAATATTATGTCGATAAGCCAAAGGAATGGTATGCCGATAAATATCATCAGAACTCCTAATAATACTCCCACATAGTTCTGCTTATCAAGTGATTTTACAATTCTGTAAACTGTCCAGATAATGTCAAGAAATGGCAGTGCCAAAATAATCTTGACAACCATTGAAAAATTATCCATTGTTTCAATAAATTTTTTCATATTATTCTCCTTTTAAAATTCTGTTACCCTCTATATGCAAGTAAAGGGCTTTGTTATAAAAATACTCGTCAAGCGGTCTATCTTTAGAATTGTCGGTGTGTGCACAAACAAGAATTTTGTCATTTAAGATTTCACTTATAATTACGCTGTGATTAAAATGTGTAGGGTTTTGTTGCAAAAGTATAATGTCACCAATTTGCAAATCTCGCTTTTCGGCAATTTTCGCAAATGGTCCTTCGCCCTTGTTTTCAAGTAAAAATCTTAAAAGATAATTAACCGAAGTCCAACTTGGAGAACGATTGTTCTCGCTTATGTAAAACCAGCCATAATATCGATTGAAATTCATGCTACACTCGCCCGCCAGCAAGCATTGTGAAACGAAGTTTGTGCAATCTCCGCCGATTCCTCCAAAAAAGTAATATTGCGGATTGGGGGTCAAAGCATATTTTCTAGCATATTCGACCGCCCTACGCCTATCATAAACTTCAATCATATTTGTATATATGCAGGTTTTTAAAAATATGTTTATTAAATAATTTCAAGGCACTAAAAAAGAGTCTTTTGACTCTTTTAAAAACAATTTGCTCTTTCTCAAAATGCGGAAAGAATCGTCTTTATGGCTTATTTAATAATTACATATCAATTTCTTCAGCAAAATCGTCAAGAGAATTCATTTTACCGTTCATTGGAACATTACTAACTAATTTCTCTTTACGCTCCATATTATTCTTAATTTTTGCAGCATTTGCAACTATTATTTTATTATTTGCTTTGTTAATATCGTCATAGTTTGCAAGTTTTGCATAATAATCTGATTTTAAAATATTAACTTCTATTTTTGTCATCTGGTCCTCCAATTCTTATCTATATAATAGCATACTTTTGGCGATTTGTAAATACCTTTTTTAAAAAAAGTTACATTTTTTTAGGAATGTCTATAGCAAGGACATAAAGTGCCTGCTCCATCTTTTTCTTTATCAATCTTAAAAGTGAGATATAACTGTTTTGTTTTGCCAAATCTTTCTCGTTTACAACGCTATGATTATTATAAAATGCAGAGAATGCACTTGCAAGATTATAAACGCTTGCACAAAGTGAATTTAAAGACTTTTCGTTATAGCAAATGAAATAGGAGGAATTTAATTTTAACATCGCTAAAATTACCTGCCTCATCTCTTCATTGTAAATCTTGATTTCTCCCCCTCTTTCCTCATCAAATCTTGAAAGTATGGAGTTTATTCGCACGCATGTATATTGCAAATATGGCCCTGTCTTGCCTTCAAAAGATAAAAACCTATCAATATCGAAAACATAATCTTTGCTTACAGTATTTATAAGGTCGCCAAACTTCATTGCCCCAACGCCAATTTTCAAAGCGGTTTCATCATCGGCTACATTTCCATTTGCAGTCAATTTTTCTTTAGCCTTATTAAGCAAAAGTTCAATGACATCTTCAAGTTTTACTGTTTCTCCCGAACGAGTCTTAAAAGGTTTTCCGTCCTTTCCATTCATTGTCCCATTGATGACATGGACAAGTTGTTGATTTTGAGGAGAAATGCCACTCATCTTGCACACCCTAAACACTTGAGTAAAGTGCATTTTTTGTCGAGCATCGGTGACATATTCAATTCTATCCAGTTTATAATTTTTGTTTCTCTTTAAAATTGTAGCAATATCGGTCGTCGCATAAAGGTCGCCACCATTGCTCTTTTGGATTAGGCATGGAGGCATTGGATTTAAGAAAAACTTTTCACCATTTTTCTCAGTAGGAATATTCTCTCCTTCCTTTGCAACATCAACGACAAGCGCCCCCTCACTTTCACGGGCAAGCCCCTTGTCCTTAATTATCTTCACCGCCTCATCGCAATATTCACTCGCATCGCTTTCCCCTTCCCAGAGTTCAAATTCGGCTCCGAGTTTGCGATAATTTTTTGAAATTTCATTGACAGAAATTGCACGGATAACTTTATATATATCATAATATGGTTGCTTTTTGCTTTGAATAAGAAGTGTCCATTCATCTGCCTTCTTTTTGAAGTCTTCCTCTGCATCTTTCCTCTTGCTTGCATGTGGATAAGCCTCATTCAAATCATCTATTGTCAATTCCCTTTTCTCGTCGCTTTTGCCAAAATAGAAGTCGAGTTTTCCCTCTTCGAATAGTTGTAGTTCGGTAAGTCCCATTTGAAGACCCCAGTCGCCAAGGTGAACGTCACTAATCACCTCATCTCCAAGAAGTCTATAAAGTCTTTTCAAACTTTCGCCAATTATTGCAGTGCGAAGATGGCCTATATGCAATGATTTTGCTACATTTGCCCCACCATAATCGAGCAAAACTTTTTGAGAAACTTCATTTTTTTCAAGTCCACCACGCTGGTCTTTTAGCATAAAGTCCGCAACTTTTTTTAAGCCTTCTTTTGTAAGAGTTATATTGATAAATGCGGGGGAAATTGCGACAATTTCAAACTCATCACTTTTTTTAATATGGCAAACAATCTCATTTGCAATATCAAGCGGTTTTTTGCCATATTTTTTTGCAAGTGCAAAACAACTATTACATTGAAAATCACTCAGAAGGGGCTTGTCCGAAAATGTAACGCTAAAATTGTCGTCATATCCGCATGCCCTTGCGCCTTCTGTAATAAGCTTTTCAATTTCTTTAAGTATCATAAGTTTCTCCTTTTCTTTAAGTGGGTCTCTATTTTATCTCCTGTCTTCCTTCCATAGCTTTTGACAATGTCACTTCATCGGCATATTCAAGTTCGCTTCCCATAGCAATTCCTTGTGCAATTCGCGTAACCTTAACCCCCAAAGGCGAAAGCAGGCGAGCAATATATAAAGCGGTCGCATCTCCTTCAACATCGGGATTTGTCGCCATAATAACTTCTTCGACATTATCCTCTTTTATTCTATTTAATAGTTCCTTAATCTTTAAGTCTTCAGGTCCTCTTCGCTCAAGAGGGCTTATAGTCCCAAATAAAACGTGATAAACGCCATCGTAGTTTTTTATCTTCTCCATTGCCAATATGTCTTTTGGCTCTTTAACAACACAGATTACTTTTCTATTTCTTGTTCGGCAAATCGGGCAAATTTCCTTGTCTGTAAAATTGCCACACACTTTACAAAACCCTATTTTTTCTTTTGCCTCTAAAATCGCCTTGCTAAACATTTCCGCCCTTTCCTTTTTCCCTTCTATAATAGAAAAAGCATAGCGTTGAGCGGTTTTATACCCAACGCCGGGCAAAGTTCTGAATTGTTCGATTAATTTTTCGATTATATCTTCATCCATTAAAATAATCCTGGAACTTGTGGCATAGAATCTCTTTCTTTTCTTGAAATTTGACCAAGACAGTCATTGACGGCACTCATTACAAGGTCTTCAAGCATTTCCTTATCATCGGGGTCAATCACTTCGCTTTTAATGTCAATTGAAAGCATCTCCCTTTTCCCGTTCATCTTGACTTCAACCATTCCGCCGCCGACAGAAGATGTGAAAACGCTTTCTTCAAGCTCTTTTCTTGCCCTTTCCATATCCTCTTGCATCTTTTGTGCTTGGCGCATAAGCTGGTTCATATTTCCGCCAAATCCACCAAAATTATTGTATCCCATTTTTTACCTCCAAATCAATTTATGTCTTTTTTTAATAATAGTCACATCATCAAATACTTCTTGCAATTTTTGTATATCTTTTTGTGCAGGGTCAATGTCAAGTTCCTTGATTTTTATCTCAACATCAAGATCAAGCCCCTGCCACCTAAGCGCCCTTTCAATTTCCCTTTTACCCTCTTCAAGCAAACGAACGAGGGTCCCTGCAAAAGTGTTTATTATAAGTTTATCATCTGTCAATTGAACATCAGTTATGTCGCCGCAAGCCACGTGGAGTGCGATTTGTTTATGTTCTTTTAAATATAGGACTATCTTTCCCCACACCGTCTTAACTGAAGGATTGCTAGTCGGCAAATTTTTCAGTTTTTTTTTACCTCTTCGCTACCTAAACCTGCCATTACCGATAGTGCCAATGTTTCAAGCAAAAGTCGTGGAGATGAGGTGTATCTGAGTTCATTCTCAGCTCCGCCAAATGCTTGCATGTAATTTATCAGTGTTTTTTCATCAAAATTATCCGCCTGCGACTTTATCATTGTAAAGGCCTCTTCGCTCATATTCAAAATATCGTTTGGGTTTGTGCAAGAGCGACAGACAAGCAAGTTTCTTGCGTGTTTTGAGAGGTCTTTTACAAAAACCGCCATGTTCTTCCCTTCGCCGTCAATCTTATTTATAAGTTCAAGCAGACCGCCCGCATCTTTCTCGTAAAGCCGACTATAAAATTCAACCATCATTTTTTCATCAGTAGAGCCAAGCACCTGCTCGACTCGGCTTAGGGTTATTTTCCCGCTTGAATAAGCAATCACCGAATCGGCAATTGAGAGGGTATCCCTCACACTTCCTTCGCCGGCAACAGCGATTGCCTTTAAAGCCTCATCGTCATAACTTATATTTTCTTCATCGAAAATCTTTTTCAAAAGTCCGACAAGCTCATCAAGTCCGACAAGCCTAAAATCAAAGCGAGTGCACCGCGAAAGTATTGTCGCCGGCAATTTGTGAACTTCAGTTGTCGCCAAAATGAAGATAATGTGTTTAGGAGGCTCTTCCAAAGTTTTCAAAAGGGCATTGAACGCAGAATCTGTAAGCATGTGAACTTCGTCAATGATGTAAACTTTATACTTTGCATCGACAGGAAGAAATTTAACCTTTTCCCTAAGTTCTCTCACATCGTCAACTTTATTATTTGAAGCGGCATCGATTTCAATAATATTTATGTCATTTTGAGTGGAAAGTTTTTGGCATGTTTCACACTCCCCGCATGGTGAACCGTTTTTAGGATTTAGGCAATTGACTGCTTTTGCAAAAATTCTGGCAATCGAGGTCTTTCCAATTCCACGCGAGCCTGTAAAAAGATAGGCATGTCCAATATTGCCGCTGACAATTTGATTTTTAAGCGCTTGTGTTATATGCTGTTGCCCCACAACTTCTTCAAAAGTCGATGGGCGATACTTGCGATATAGGGCAAGATGTTCCATAAAACTCCTTTACCCTTAAAGTATAATATTTTATGAAAATAAAATCAAATGAATTTCAAATATTTTATTTTTTGTTTTTTCATATTTAAAATAATAAATTTTTATTTTTTAAAAAATATGAATTTTTAAAGTATTTATTTCAAGCCTAATATGAGGGAAATAAATGATTATAAAATTTTAATCACAATGACCGTCATATCATCGACAGCATAGCCATTATTATAGGAAAGTGCCTTTTTCAATATTTCAGTCGCCATCTCCTGAGGGTTTTGAGTTCTTATTGTAAGTAGAAAATCTTTAAATTCGCTATCCTTTCCAAAAGCATCATTCACACCGTCCGAGCAGACTATTATATAATCTCTTTCTTTAAGCACCAATTTTTTTGTCGTCGCCCTTGCCTCGTCGACAATCCCGACAGGAAGAGAGGAACTTTCAATAATTGTGCAGCCATCTTCACCCCTCACATAAGATGAACTTGCCCCCATTTTTATAAAGTCGGCAATCCCCTCTTTTAAATCAATTGTGACAATATCGATGGTCGAAAAAATGTCATCTCGCTCAAGGTTCATTAGCTTATTGACCGATGACAGAATGATGTCACTTTCAAAGCCCGCCTTGTAAAAGTTTTCGACAAGTCCAACCGCCGTTTCTGCCTTTTCGCCCGCCTGTTCGCCGCTTCCCATTCCGTCACAAATTGCAAATATAAATTTATCGCCGTCAAGCCTTTCTATACAGTGTCGGTCGCCCGATATATTCTTCCCGCTTTTGGGCAAACTTTCAATCCCAAACATGCAGTCAAATCTTGGCGCAGTTTTTAAGTTTACGCACATCATGCCCGCATGCTCAGTAGGATAAACATCATAAATTGCCATAGGCCTTCCGCAGATTTTTGAAGTAATATTTTGAAGTTTAAGTTTGTTTACATCTTCCTCCCTCACGACAAGGGTCGCCATCATAGTTTTCACATCTTTTTCATAGACGACCGCATCGGTGCAGATAATATTGTTTGATGAAAGTTCTTCAAT
>CANQBU010000008.1 GCA_947589615.1 uncultured Clostridia bacterium
CCTCTTCAAAGCGTTCTGCACAAAAGCAGTTCGCTCGATGTCGGACAAGCCTATGTGATAACCTCAAAATGCGACCTTTACACCCTTCCCGACTTTACTTCTGACAAGGTTTTGGACAAAAATGGGGAAAAAGTTTCACTTAAGCACAAAGAAAAAGTGAATATTTTATCCTTTGAGGGTGACTTTGCCTTAATCGAAAGTGGGCAGACGCAGGGATATGTTTATAAATTCTATTTGACAGACAATCCTTCCCCTACAGTTTATCCAGTTTTTAATGCGACAATACGCAAAGATTGCCCCGTTCTTGACGGCAATTTTGAGGATAGCGGCCTAACATTAAAGAAAAAAACGCGTGTGTTTATATATGAAGGCTATAGCAGCAAGAAGGACTATCACGCAATACAATTTGTGCTTGACGACGGCAGTCTTTACAATGGCTATGTAGAAAAACAATATATCAATCCCGACGGAATAAGCAGTGTTTTAATCATCGGCATAACAATAATAGTTTCGGCGGTAACGATAATTTTGTCACTTATTTTCATAAAAAAGAAGAAAAAATAAAAGTTTTTGTCATACTTTCTTGAAAATGGCACTCCTCGGCAGTTAAAATATCATGCGAGGAGTTTTATTATGAAAGATATTTATCAAGATTACGAAAATTTAAAAAGGGAGGTTTGGTATATTAAAAAAATAGCCCTGCCTCACCTTGAAAAAAAACTGGACACCTTTTCAGGTGGCAGCAGCACCCTTCTTGACCAACTGCAAAAAAAGGTCGCAAGCATTTCGTCGGTCATCGATGAGATGATCACAACTTTAAAGGATATTGAGCCCAAAGTCGAGGAAAATTCAACTACAATTTTAGCCCTTGCCACACAGGTCACCGAGATTTCAACTTCAATTGATAGTTTGAACATTTCCATTTCAAACATAAGTCAGTCACTAAGTTTAGTCGAAGGAAATTTAGCTTCCTTAAGCGAATCCTATTCGACATTTCAAGCAAGTGCAAGCGAAAAATTTGATGATTTATATACAAATGTCCGCCTTGCAAACGAAAATTTGTTGGAATATGCGAAGAGCGTGCTTGAAAACACCGCTTCAATTCAGGCATTAGACGAGCGAACAACCGCCATTGAGGGAAATATTGAATCGGTCAATTCTGAAATGGAACTTGTCAAACAAAATCAGCTTGAATATTCTAAAAGTGTCATTAAAAATACTTCTGCCATTCAAGCACTTGACGAGCGAACAACTGCTGTTGAAGAAAATATCGGAACAGTAAACAATGAAATGGACCTACTAAAGCAAAATCAACTTGATTATTCAAAGAGTGTTCTTAAAAACACTGCTGCTATCCAAGCCGTTGAAGAAAGGGCAACCGCTATTGAAAACAAAAATACCGAACAAGATACTTCCATTTCGGCACTTCAAGGCAGCATGTCAACAGTGAGTGATGATTTGAAAACGGCAAAATCAAATATTTCTTCATTGCAGCAAAGTGTCTCGACGCAAGGCGGCAATATATCCTCATTACAAAAAGATGTCGCCACGCATGGAACAAGCATATCGTCATTACAGAAGGATGTTTCAACTCACACTTCCGATATTTCCTCTCTTAAAAAGGATATGGAATCGGCAAAAAGCAACATTTCGTCATTGCAAAGAGAGGATACAAGCCAAAACAAAAAAATTTCCGATCTTGAATCGGGACAATCGGGAATTCAAACAAGATTGTCAAGTCTGGAAACGCGTGCAACAAACATTGAAAGCAGCAATTCTTCCCAAGATGCAACGCTGAAATCATTAAACAGTGACATCGATTTTATGGGTGAGACTATTGGAAATCTCAACCAAGATATGGCATCGGCTCAAGCGGAAATAGAAGCATTAAAACAATCTTCTGGCTCATCAGGTGGAAGTTTGGAAGACCCCATTGTAATTTATGACAGATTATCAGATGACCCAAACATAAATCGTGGTTATCCTCAGGGGATATCCCCTCTTGTCCAAGACCAATTAGATTTAGGGTTAGACCAATACAGATTTATCTGGATTAACGCAAATCTCTATACGGCATATGGCGTGCAGAAATTTATAAACTTAAAAAACAGAGAGAGACCACATATATTATTCACATGTATTGATGAGACCAGCCAAAGAACCATTTATAATCTTCTTATACGTATTCCGACATATAATATGCGTTTAAAAGTTCTCGGATGCTCAAAATATTCCTTCAATCCCGACACTGGAACATTCTCTTATGAATACAATATTGCTCCAAAAAATTACTTTATCTCACGTATCGAAGGAATAAAATAAAAAATACCTTCTTTAGGTTTATCCTTTAGAAGGTTTTTTTGTCTACTTTATTTAGAGCAGTTCAAATTCTCTTAGTCTTTGGTTTGATTTTCTATAGGGGTGAGGTAATGAAGATTTTGACAGCACCATCAAAATTATTTTTTTACAGATTTGCCAAAATGAAATTTTCGATGTCGTCTATCACCTGTTCCACTCCTTCGTTTATAATTTCATGTCGAAGGTTTGAATAAAGTTTTAACTGGCAGCTTACACCATATTTTGCATAATTTTTAAAGAGCTTTTGCACACTTTTTCCACTTTTGCCGACGGGGTCATCATTTCCGCTTGCTATTAAAATGGGTTTATCTTTGTCAATCTTTTGCATTTGGGTTTTATCGTAAAGTTTTCTTGAATTTTTGAAGAGTGAATAGTAAAAATTTGCACAGAGTGGAACGCCGCAAAGTTCATCTTTTTCATATTGGCGGACATTTTCTTTGTTTAAAGAAATCCAGCTTCCACTTTCCTTTTTAAATGGGCGGTTGAAAGAGCCAATAACCAATTTTTCAATTTGTTTTGCGTCCGAGTCCCCTCCCATAACCTTGACAGTCACCTGCGAAATGATTTTTGCAAGAAAAGTGTCCATTCTTTTCATATATGCCGAACCTGACAAAATCGCCGAAGCATAGTTATGATAAACTTGCAAATATCTTTGAACAATAAAAGAGCCATAAGAGTGGCCAAAAATTACAAGCGGAAGATTGAATTTTTCAATAAGCATGTCGGAGATTAAACATTGGTCCTTAACCATGACAGGGAAAACATCTTTAATATTTGTGTGACCTAAATGGGTCGCCGTTTTGCCATGCAGCCGCTGATCGCAAACAAAAACTGCCAAGCCCTTTTCATTTAATTTTTGTGCAAAATTTTGATAACGAAGCCCATGCTCTTCAAGACCATGGACAATTTGCACAATGCAGCAAGGTTTTTCTTCGGGCATAAACAAATAACCCTTTAAAATTTTCCCGTCAAAGGAACAAAAATCAAGATTTTCCATTATACCCCCTTAATCCTATTTTACACCTAAAGCCGCTTTTAGACAAACATTATATTAAAAATTATACTCAAAATCTCTTAAAATATATAAAATTTCGAGCATTTTTGCAAAACCTTCCTTAATATTGGTCATTTTAAATCAACAATCAACAAAAAGACACTTAAAATTTAAAGTATTTGAAACTAGCAGAAAAAGAACTCTAATTTTGGGGTTCACCTCATTTTATGAAGAGTTTTTTATTAAAGTTTTCAAGATTGCATCAACGATTTTTGTTAATCTGTTTTTTTTGGCAATCTCATTACTGACTATAATCTATGTGTGCAAAACATTTATGATTACCTTAATAATAAATCACAATTAATGACTCTGGCACGCCTCTTTCTTCCAGCCCTGGCATAAAGTAGCGAAAAAAAAAGAGTTAAGATACAAAATCTCACCTCTTTTTCTGATAGTTCCCCCAATAAATAACTATTGTGCACTTTTATAATATCAATTATTCAAGACCTTTTATGAAATTATCAAATTCTTCTTCAAATTTGTCTGCTTTTTTCTTTTTGTTTGGCCCTAAAATTTTACTTAGCGCTTTAATATCGGCACCTTCAACTTCTAAAAACGACTCGCAACAAATAGGGTCTTTGGAATCCATAACGACTTTTTGTAATGCTAAAACATCGGCACCTTTTATTTTTGCCGCAAACT
The DNA here is from genome assembly GCA_947589615.1 of uncultured Clostridia bacterium. Lineage (GTDB taxonomy): Bacteria > Bacillota > Clostridia > Christensenellales > UBA1242 > Caccovivens. Next base: position 4,055 of record CANQBU010000008.1, read on the forward strand.
CACAAGCACAATCAGGGTTTTTAGATTGTATAACAACCTGCTCAAGCGCTTTAACATCTGCGCCTTTTACGCTTGCTGCAAATTTATAAGCATAACTAGGGTTTTTAGATTGTATAACAATTTGCTCAAGTGCTTTAACATCTGCGCCTTCAACATCCCTTGCGAAAGAGTAGGCAATCTTAGGATTCGCGGAATTAATAACAATTTGTTGAAGCATTCCAACATCTGCTCCCTTGACATCTCTTGCAAAAAAGTAGGCCGCTTGTGCGCTAGCATCTGCATCATCTTTATAAACGTTGTCATTTATTGAGCCTTTAAAATCAGTAACAACTTGTTGAAGTGCTTTTACGTCTGTTCCTTCAATATCCTTTGCAAAACGATAAGCATACTTGGCATTTTGAGATTTAATAGCAACTTGCTCAAGTGCTTTTATATCTGCCCCCTTAACATGTTGCGCAAAAACAAAAGCAGTTCCGGCATCATAAGAATCAACAACGATTTGCTGCATTGTCTTAACATCTGCACCTTCAACATCTCTTGCAAAATAGTAGGCCATTAGCGCTTTGGCATCTGCTTCATCTTCATCTACGAGATTGTCGACATTTAGTGTGTTTTTAGAATCAATAACAACTTTCTGAAGGGCTTTAACATCTGCACCTTTAATATCTTTTGCAAAATAGTAGGCATACTTAAGGCTTTTTGCATCAATAATAACTTGCCCGAGTGCTTTTATGTCTGCACCTTTGATATCTCTTGCATAATAATAAGCTTCTTCTGGATTTTTAGAATCAATAACAACTTGCCCGAGTGCTTTTATATCTGCGCCATCTATTTTTTCTGCATACTCCCAAGCATAAGTTGGATTTCCGCTTTTTATAACAAGCTCTTCTAGCTTTTTCAACTTTTCTTGTGATTTCGAATCTGATTTATCCTTGAAATAAAGTGCATAATAAAACAATTTATTAAAATCATTTTTATTCATTTTAATCTTATTCATTTTAATTTTCTCCGTAATTATTGTATCATAATGATAAGCATTTGTCAATACATTAATAAATCAACACCCAGCCACTCACAAAAAAAGAGTTAAAATTTAAAATTTCAACTCTTTATTCCGCTAGTTTCAAAAATAAGTAACTAAAAGTGTCTTTTTTTATAATTCATTTTCATCTTTGTTAAATATGCGTTCAATTTCATCTTGAATTTTTCTGCTTTCCTTATTTTCCATCATTGACTTATATTCTGCTTTTACAGTGTCAATCATATTCTTTCCATAATCACCGTAGCCATGCCCATTAGCCGGTTCGACACCCTTGATAACATCATTGATAAGCGCCGTCAATTCCGCACTAGAAATGTGATGTATAATTACCTCTTTAATATTTCTGTCGATGCAGGCATTGCAAACTTTTTTATTTTCTACTCTTGACTGTGCCATTTTTTCAAGTTTTTGATGTGAATACACCTGCAAGAATTTTCCAAGTTCATCAAAATATTCCATTGCATTTGTTTTTGCTCGCTCGTAATTTGCTATAGCTTCTTTGTCGAAAAAGTTTTGGCTTATTTTGTAATCATACTCGTCATATCTATCTTGTCTTTCATCATAAAGTTGTTCAAACGACCTTGAATCAAAGATAAGTTGTTCAAAGCTCATATCTTTGCCAAACACATTAGGATATTTTTCCCTCATCTCTTTTATTTCATCATCGATTGCATTCAGAGAATTGCTTGAGAAAATAAATGCTTGGTCTTGTTCAAGTTTCTCCTTTATCTTTTCATTAAAAAATTTAATATAATCCATAATTCCCTCCAAACTTATAATTATTTTAACATATCTTTCCACATTTTGTCAATAGAAAATTATTTAAAAATAATTGCCCCCTCATTTTAAAGAATTCTTGATAAAACGCTTTTCTTTTCGACGGTCATTTTTTATTTTTAAACAAGAAAAAAAGACACTTTTATAGTGTCCTATCTTTCATAATTTTCTTCCCCTCTTTCCATTACATCCAAAATTTTACTTTGAATTTTTATTCTTTCTTCATTCTTTTGCAAGGCTTTATATTCTTCGCCAACTGTTTCAATGACTTTTAAGCCATATTCGCCATAGCCAACATGACTAGCCTCTTCGGGAGAAAGTTTGGGAGTAACCCCCTTTATGACATCATTAATTAGCGCCGTCAACTCAGCACTGGAAATATTTTCTGTAATTACTTTTTTTATTGCATTATTAATACAAGTTTCACGGAATTTTGAATTTTTATTAATTCCTATCTCCAAGTTTATAAGATATAAGTTTGAATATCTCTCCAAAAACTTTCCAAGTTGAGTATAATATTCGACTGCGTTATCCTTTGCCCTTTGATATCCTGCCTCAACTTCCTTGTTAAAAATATTTTGCCTTATATTGTAGTCATACCCATCTATTTCATCTTGTCTTTTAATATATTTTTGCTCAAATGAACTTGAAGCGGAAACCAATTGTTCAAAACTCATATTTTTTGTGAATATTTTAGGGAAATTATCTCTCATAAATTTTATTTCATTAAATGCAGATTTTAGTGAATTAGATGCGAAATAAAACATAGTATCCTGTTCAAGTTTTTCCTTTATTTTTTCATTAAAAAATTTAATATAATCCATAATTCTCTCCATTGTTTATTTTAATTTTAATATATCTTTCTCTCTTTTGTCAAGATAAAACGTAAAACAATTTATTATAAAATTTTAAAACAAAAACAACTTAAATTCTCGTTTTATTGAAAAATATGAAAAATTTGCATGTAAAATGGTGATTTTTGGACAAATTTAAGCAAAAAATCATAAATTATCTTTTTTAAAGTGAAAAACAAGGCATAATAAGATTGTAAGTATATATAAAGTAATAAAACATTTTAAATAATATACTTGCTTTAAAAATTAATTTGTTATATAATTTATGGGTATGATAAAAAGATTTAAAAACAAAAAAATCAATGCCGCCACATCTATTGTGCTTGGCTTTTTGGGAGTAATCCTTGTCGGGACATTCCTGCTTTGTTTGCCCATATCTTCGGCAAGCGGGCATTGGGTCCCATTTCTCGACTCCCTTTTTACAAGCACAAGTGCCGTATGCGTGACAGGGCTTATTGTAGTCGACACATCAATTTACTTTTCCCTTTTTGGGCAAATTGTGATTATGCTTTTAATCCAGATTGGCGGACTCGGATTTATCGCTTTAACCTCTCTCGTGTTCTTAATCTTTGGCAAAAAATTATCTTATGGCAATCGTGTCGCCATTCAAGAGAGTTTCAATAAAGAAGAAAATCAGGGTGTTATCTCTTTCCTAAGAAAGATTGTAATCTTCGTGTTTACAATGGAGCTAGTCGGTTTTGTCGCCCTTCTGCCTTCTACAATTCATCTATATGGGGCGGGATATGGCATTTTCAGAGCACTTTTCCTTTCTATTTCGGCATTCTGCAATGCAGGATTTAATGTCACAGACTCCCATGTCGCACCTTTCCAAAGCATTGCCGGATATGCACAAAACTCCTTAATGCTTCTGCCAATCATGCTGCTCATAATCATAGGCGGAATTGGATACGCCGTCGTTTTCGATATTGGAAATAAATTTACAAAGCATAGAAGAAGAATGTCATTCCATAGCAAACTTGTTTTGTCAATAACCGCCTTTTTAATCTTTGTTCCCGCATTGCTTTTTGGAATTTTTGAGTGGAATAACCCTGGCACTATCGGCTCTTTTAGCATTTGGGATAAGATTGTAAACTGCCTTTTCCAAAGTGTAACGCCAAGGACGGCAGGCTTTGCGACTTATGATATGAGTTTGCTTACCCCGCAAAGCCGTATGCTAACTGATGTTTTGATGCTTATCGGCGGAAGTCCTGCTTCAACGGCGGGCGGTATTAAAACAACAACCCTATTTGTCGCCTTACTTGCAATTTTCAGAAGGTCGAACTCAAAGGGCGATGTAGTTTTCATGAAGAAACGCGTTCCAAACAAATTGATAAGAAAAAGCACTCGCATTGTCTGCTTGGCACTTTTAATCACCTTTGTTTCAACCTTCCTTATTGTTATAATTGAAGGCGGAAGTGTGACAATTGGTGCAGCACTGTTTGAAGTCATCTCGGCACTGTCGACTGTGGGGCTGTCGCTAGGAATAACGCCTACACTTGCCGTGCTAAGCAAACTCATTCTCATACTATTAATGTTTGTTGGAAGAGTGGGTGCGGTAACATTAATGGTCGCATTTGTCGGCAAAATGAAAAGTTTAAATGAAGAAATTGAATACCCTGATAGTAAAATAATGATTGGATAAGGAGAATTTATGAACGAAATTAAAAAAATTGACAAAGAAATGGACCAATTTGTAGTCATTGGTCTGGGAAGATTTGGTAAAAGTGTCGCTTTAACGCTTGCCTCACTGGGAAAAGAGGTGCTTGTGCTTGACACCCACCCAGACTCAATTAAACAAATAGAAAATCAAGTTTCAAGCGCCGTAGTTTGCGATTCAACTGCAACCGATGTTTTATACTCACTCGGCGTTCAAAATTTTGACTGCGTAATAATTTGCATTGGCGAAAATATGCAGGCAAGCATTCTTACAACATTAATATGCAAGGAACTTGGAGTGAAATACATTGTCGCAAAAGCCCAAACCGAACAGCACAAAAAAGTGCTTGAGAAAATTGGTGCCGACATGGTAGTTTTTCCAGAAACATACATGGGAAGAAAGGTGGCATCAACACTTGCAAATCCAAGTCAAAATGTGATTTTCTCGCTTTCAGAAAACTTCAAAATTGTGGAAATGGCGACTCCCGACATATGGGTTGACCGCTCACTGGGCGACATGAATATTCGCAATAAATACAAAATTACAATCATCTTTGTAAAGCGTGAAAATGAAATCATATCCCCTGAACAAAGCACAGTTTTGCTAAAAGGTGACACCCTTATTGTAGCGGGAGAGACAAGCAAAATTAACGCCCTTTCTAATAAGACAAAAGATGTTTTGGACGCAACTCAATCCCTTAAAGACGCTCTCGACGAATAATAATGAGCATTAAAAAAATCAAAAATTTAATAAATTTATGAAAAAACGCCAAAATTTGGCGTTTTTTTTGCATTTTTACAAACTTTTTTCATCAATTAAGTTATATTTTTGTGCAATCTCTTCAAACACGCCTTCACGTTTCAGTGGCTGGCATAGGTGTCCGACAATATTTAAAGAGCGTGCCATTTCAACATTTTTAAAACTATCATCTAAAAATAACGTCTCGCTTGGAATCAAATTATATCGATTTAGCAAGAGTTTAAAAATGTTTTCATCGGGTTTTCGCAGCCCTACTTCACAGCTATAAACTCCCATCTATAATATCAAGCACGTCGGTAAAATTATTTTTAAAATATTCAAGTGACGCTCCGACAATGTTTGACAAAATGTAAATTTTATAACCCTCGCCCTTCATAGATTTTAAAAATTCAACTCCTTCGGCAAGAGGTGGCAGTAATTTTGATGTGTTTTTATCATCTAATATAAATTCAATCTCTTTTTTCAAGTGGATATTATCATGAATAACAATTTCTTTAAATTGATTCTTGTCCACTTTCCCGATCATGTAATCTTTCCATGCCGGGCTTTTGAAAATTGCAAAATTCAAGGCCTTTGATTTTTGCTCTTCAAACCCAAACGGACTTAAATAGTCATTTGGGTCAAAGCGAGTAAGCACTCCTCCAATATCAAATATAATATTTTTTATCATACATTCTCCCTTTACATATTTATTTTCCAAGACAAAATTTTGAAAATATCAAATCAATTATGCTTTCGTTTTCACATTCACCAGTAATTTTACCCAGTTCATTCCATAAATTTTTTATAAGCATTGCGATTATATCCATGCTTTCATCTTGCTTGTCTATTATGTTTTGGCAAATTTTTACAGCATTGCCAATTGACTGCGCTTGTCGGGAAGAGATAATAATTTCTTGATTATAATCAATCTTTTCACTGCAAACCTGCTCGAAAATTTTTTCCTTTATCTGCTCTATATTTTTGTCATTTAGCGCCGATATTTCTATTTCACCCTCAAACTTTTCAAGCACTCTTGGCAGGTCACTTTTATTTACAATATATATGACGTTATTTTTGCCTTTGACAAGTGACAAAATTTTTTTGTCATTGTCGTTTAACTTTCGACTTCCATCTAAAAGACAAAGTAGAACATTCGCCTCATCGATTGACTGCTTTGACCGCTCAATTCCAAGACTTTCGATTTTATCACTGCTATCCCTAATGCCCGCCGTATCTATAAAATTGAATTTTATTCCCTTGTAAGAAATGCTTTCGCTTAAAACGTCACGGGTTGTTCCTTCAATATCGGTGACAATCGCCCTATCCTCTCCAAGCAAAGCATTAAGCGTTGAGGACTTGCCAACATTTGTCGAGCCGACAATTGCAATTTTTATTCCTTCTTGCAATAATTTGCCATTTTTTTGTGAATTTTGGTAATTTTTTAACTCAGAAAGCGTATTTTTCAAGTTTTTAAAGATTTTTTCCTTTGTTGCCGCCTCAAAATCCTCTTCGGGATAATCGAGGGTCGCTTCAATTTCGGCAAGCATTTCCGTCAAAGAATTTTGCATTGCTTTTATCTTTTCCGCCAAAAAGCCCTGTGCCAAATGTAGTGACGCCCGAAGTTCTCCCTCACTCTCGGCATTGATTTCGCCAATTATGCTTTCCGCCATATCCAAACTTATTTTCCCATTTTCAAATGCACGTTTTGTGAACTCGCCCGCATCGGCAAGTCTTGCTCCTTTAGCCTGAATACTTTCCAAAACAAGTTGGGTCAAAAGAGTTCCGCCATGAATTTGAAATTCGACCATGTCTTCACCAGTATAACTGAAAGGACCTTTAAAATAGACGCAAAGGCATTTTTCCTTTGAGCCATTACTCAAAGAGAAGTCCCCAAAATACATGTATCTTGGCATAATTTCTTCCCTTTCCAATTTTTTACAATGAAAAAGTTGACCCATTATTTTTAATGAATTCTCGCCGCTGACACGCACAATGGATATTGCCCCTCTTCCAAGAGGAGTGGAAATTGCACAAATTGTATCACTCATAAGCCCTATTATATCACAATAAAAACTTTTTTGCAACCGCTGACTTTTGAAAAACAATATTAAGCGTGAAGAAACATTGTATTCTTGCCTCTTTAAAAAATAGCACAAGTAAAAAGTGCTATTTCTTTGAAACAAAAATATATCCGAATGCGCCCGGACCCCAATGGCAGGCAATTGCAGGGTCAAGATTATCGCGGACGCGCATTTGCTTTTTGTATTTTTCATCGGTCATTTCGATAAGTTTGTTAAGATTTTCATCGGTATAGGTATAGGAAGGAATAATCTCATAATTTTCGTCACATTCCAGTTCGTCTAAAGCACTTGCGATATGACTCATGCCGCTTTTAAGTCCAATTTTTTTAGTGAGGACTTTCACTTTTCCTTCAATAAATCCGATTATAGGTTTAATCTTCAATAAACTTCCGATAAGCCAATCTTTTTTTGACAATCTTCCGCCGCGCATAAGATATTCAAGCGTTTCTGGGATTGCCATAATCTTTATTTTTGGAATGATCTCATTGACTTTTTTCTCGATTGTCTCAAATTCTTGGTCGCGATATCTGTTTATCTCGTCAACGATAAGTCGCATTCCCCCAACAGCCATACGCGAATCAAGCACAAGGACATTTTGATTGTCTTTGAAAAGCAATTTGATTGCATTGAATGACCCCGAAATTTCCGCAGAAATTGTCAAAATTATAACTCTGTCCCCAGCGTTTGTATAGGCGCTGACTTTTTCTTCCAGTTCGCCGAGGTTTGGCAGCGAGGTTTTTGGAAACAATTTTTCATTGATGAGTTTATCATAAAAAAGGTCAAGTGGCAAATCAACGCCATCTTGATATTCGACTTCATCTAAAAGAATTTTGAGTGGAATAAGCTCTATATTGTAATGCCCGGCCTCATCACTTTTAATGCTGCTTCCTGAGTCAACTAAAACTCTTAACATAACACCTCCTAAGTAGTGTAAGATAATTATACATATTTTCCCTTATTTTGAGAAGTAATTTTGTAAAATTTTTAAAAATTTGTGGATTTTACACGATTTTTGGGGCATTTTTTATTGTAATTTGATAAATTGTCGAGCCACGTTCCACTTTCACCTTGTCGGAGACTTCCAATCCGGCGATGACATAGACCTCCTTTCCGGACGCAAGAACGGGCAGAACGTTTCTTATTCTTGCAGGGACTTTCTTGTCGATTAAATAACTTTTGAGTTTTTTGCTGCCTCCGCCAAACTTAGTGAAATTATCCCCCTCTTGCCTATATCTCCAAACGGCATCTTTTGGCAATTTTTTTCCGTCAATGAACAGCACGCCTTCATCGGCAACCCACGTATCAACAAGATCAAAGTCCTTCATCTTTTTTACGCACACTTTGCCAAAGTTTGGAACGGCAATGTCACCACATTTAAAAGGTTTGATAAATTCTTCAGGCTGAACCTTTTCATTATTGCGTGTGATTGTAAGATAGTCATACTCCTTGACGACAACCGCACCAAATGGGAGGGAAAGTTTGTTTCCGTTTTCACCATTTTGCGCAAGGTCCAAAATCAAATCAATATGTTTTCTTTCAATATCGTGCGTTATTCCCAATTTTTTAAGCGTTTGAAAAATCATTCTGCTTGTAAGGGAAGGTGAATACATAAAATATGACAGAGGGATTTTTGCCACTTGTGAGTCCAAAATCACTGCGTCCATTGAGACTTGACTGTTTATAAAGTCATCGTCCTCCTTTATCGCCTCACTGAGTTTGATTATTGCATCGTCCACTCCTTGCCAGCGCGAACGAATATCTTTAAGCACGACATTTCTCAAAAAATTTCTGTTATAGTTATTCTCGGCGTTTGTGTAATCGTCAAGATATTCAAGCCCATTTTTGGAAAGATATTCCAAAATTTCTTCTTTTTTTGTAGAAAGTAAAGGTCGGACATAGAAGGAAGTTTTTGCCTCCATTCCCCTCATGCCGGCAAGCCCAGAACCTCTAAAAATATGCATCAAAATCGTTTCAACTTGGTCCTGTCTGTGATGTGCGAGGGCAATTTTATCGACAACTCCTTTGTCGACGAGCGCCTTAAACACTCCTCTTCTCCCCTCTCTTCCCGCCGTTTCAAGGCTTTGATTTTTCTCTTTTGCAAGTCTTGGGACATCAATTTTAAATTTGTAAAATCGGACGCCAAACTCCTTTGCTTTTTGTCTTACATATTCTCCATCCTCAGCACTGTTTTCACGGATCTGATGGTCGACATAGATTGCCACAACTTCTATGTCAAAGCGGCTTTGATTTTCTGCCAGATAATGAAGAAGAGCGAGCGAATCACTTCCGCCGCTGCAGCCCACACCTACTACATCTCCCTTTTCAAACAGGTTGTTTTGCAAAATAAACTGTTCACAAGATTCCATATTTCCCCCTTGGTAATTCAAGAATATTATACAACGAATTAACCTCAAAAACAAAACACATTGCAAGCAATAATTTAAAAATCTCGATATTTTTTTGAATTTAAAACAATTATAGCGAAGATTTTAGTTTTTTCAACGATAAAAGTTTAAAAATGTCAAAATAAGTTGTTCTAAAATGTCGAAAAGTAAAATATCGCCAAAAAATTTGCACAAAAAAATCCACAAAAGTGGATTATACAAATATCAACAAGTAAAACTACTTTATTAGCCTAAATGCGAGGATTATTCTTCATCTTCATCAAAGAAGAAATATTTTATACTGTATACGCTGCTGACGAAAAGTTTAAGATTTTCAAGGCATTTCATACACTCATTTATATTCTTTTGAAGAAGCAAACTTATAGCCTCGTCTATATAGCTTTTAATAAGATCATTTTCATTTTTTACATCGTCCAAATTTTTCATTTTTGCTCCTCATTATATTTTTCCCAAGAATAAATATTACTAAACCAGTTTATCATAACAAATAAAATTTAGCAACATTTTTTATTATTTTTTTTCAAAAGGTGACAACTTTAGATAAATTATTCCATATATTGTTCACTTTCATTTTTAAGGCCAGTAAAATATTGATTGTGAAAGTTAAGTTGCTCAATTGCCTTCTCAACACTTAGCAGGTTATATTGCAGCATTGCACGAGCGACTTCGCCATCGCGTTCAACGCTTTTTTCCACATTTTCAAGGACATTTTTCGTGATATTGTTGCAGAATAAATCAAATTTATCATCTGTTTTCTCATAGTCGGCAATAATTTCTCTCAAATTTTCATTTTGGACAAATCCTTGAAGTTTTTTCATCTTTTGTGCAAAGGAATCATTCAAAGATTTTGTCGCCCTATCATACATTCTAAGTCCAATCTTCGTCGAAAGTGAAGTTTTCTTAAACTCCCTATTCCCAAGTGCATCAAGTTCGTTTTGCAATAGGTCGCGAATAACATTGAGTTTTTCAACTTTCCCTTCCATGCGCATGCAAAATATCTCGCCAATTTGGCAGCTTGTATAAATTTCAATAAGATGATCAATATTGATTTCTTTGCTCATAATTCCCCCTATGTTTTGACTTATTCTCTTTCAATTTGGTCATTTTCATATTTTTCGATTTTGTCGCACATATAAACATCGATTTGCTTCAAACTTGAAATCGCCTTGTTTAAAACGTTTGACTCAAACTCGAAAGTTTTTAGCGTTTCGACGTCTTCCTTATCTCTTATTCCCAAAAGAAGAGTTTCGCTTATCGAATTATATAATTTTATGCCCTTTTTTGTGGCAATTTCGGTATATTTTGCTATGCGCTGAAGGTCATCTTCCTCAATTGCCCTTCTGAGTTTTGCCTCATCAATACTATATGCAGAATTGAATTTTTCTTGCAATTTTCTAAGATGTTTAACATGGACAAGCGTAGGATAGGACATGTTACTTTCTTCAAGTGCACTTGCGCTAATCTTCTTTTGTGATTCCGTTATGAATTTTTTGTAACTATAAAGCAAGCTTTTATATCTTCGTAATTGCCTTGTCAAGTCCTCATGACATAGGTAAATAAGTTCTTCTTTTTGTAATTTTTTATTGAAATATTTATATTTTTTCTCTGCCATATTCTCCTCCAAAAGGTTTATAAAGCCATTTCGCCTTTGTTTTCACTAGAAATCTCGTCAAGTTGGCGATTCCTCTCTTCCAAAATTTCAGCCACACCCGAAGCCACATCGACAACGCTTTGATATGTAACTTTTGCCGAGTAATCACTTACATTTTTTGCATCTTTAATCATAGATTCCAAATTTGATGTAAATTCATCGAAGTTTTTTGAAAAAATGGAGCGTTTCACTTCCTTCTCAACTTTCCCCTGCGAAATTGTTTGTCTTTTGTTTGCTTTTACAAGCTTAAAATACATGTCAGTAAGATAAGCAATTTTTTGCTCATGCAATTTATCAAGGTCAGTTGGAGTGGTATCCTTTAATTTAGAAAATTCCCCTTGTGCCTTTTCGATAAGTTGGTGACAGCACAAAATCTTATCATTATTAAAGATTTTTGCCGCTTCAACTGCGTCTTCAATATTTAATGTTTTTCCGTCAACTTTGATTTTTTTCATTTGTCCTCCCCGCTTTTTATATATTCATTATATCATAAATATAATATTCATGCGTGACAATTTTACATATAAAATTATCACGCAAATTAAGATTTCGTGATTTTTTATTGTGCAAAAAAGTCGTTTTTATTTGACATAAGGGAAAAAATTATCTAAAATTATTCTATGGAAAACATTTATAAAAAATTAAACAAAGCGATTGACTATCTTGAGGAGCATCTTTTTGAAGAAGTAAGTTATGGGGAAATTGCAAAAATACTTGAAATGAATGAAAATTACAGCAAAATCATCTTCGAACTTCTTACAAATTACACGCCTAATGAATATGTCCGACTTCGGAGGCTAAGTGAAGCGGTTTTTCTGCTGCGAAGTCAAAAAATTGTCGATGTCGCCGTCATTTGTGGGTATGATTCGCGAGAAGGTTTTTCGCGTGCTTTCAAAAAATTTCACGGGTTTTCACCCTCTGAAAAGGGGGCTTATAAGTTTTTAAATAGGCTTGAACTTAACGAAAATGTATTTAATAAGCCTCTTTTGGAATTGAGTTTAACTACTCTGCCACGCCTTTCACTCTATGGAGTATCTTATACAATTTTTTCTGTTAAAGACATAGAGGGAGTGATTTTAAAATTCAAGAAAAGGTATAATCCAGACGGAAAAATATATGGAATAATAGAAAATCGCGGCGAAAAGTTGAGATATACCCTTGCTACAGAGAGCAATTTTGGCAAAGACTTTGAAAAAATAACAATAAACAAAAACAACTTTATTCAATTAAAAAATCCATATTTTGACTACAAAATTTCATCATCGCGCTATTTAATCTTGCCCGATATTGAGATATTCGAAGGTGAAAATCACTATCTTTTATTTAATAGTCCCCTTTCCTTTCTTCATTCCATTTAGAAAGGCTTTTGCAATAAAAAATGCACTCCGAAATTATACTTTTGGTGTGTATTTAATTGTTTAAAAAGGCTTACTGATTATTATTCTTTAACTCCTTAACCTTCGCTGACAAATCAAGTGTTAACTTATAAAGTTTTTTGAATTTTTCTTCACTTTTTTTCATCTTGTCGGTGATTTTTTTTCTTTCCTTCTCGTCGGCCTCTTCAAATGATTTTATTAAAATTTGTTTTTCTTCTTCTAACTTTTTTAGTTGCTTATTTATCTCGGCAAGTGCTAAAGAATACTCTTTAAATTTTTGTTCTCTATCCATGTTCACCTCACATTACATTATCATAGTTCAAACTATTTTCAATAGCGGCCAAATCTTTTTCAGTTTCATTGCTAATTTCTCGAATTTTGTTTGCATACATTTTGGTCGTTTGGTCATAAGTCCTTATCAAAAATTGTGCATCCTCTGCGTCTGAATATCCATAGTATCCTCGGTGACGTGCTTTTGGGTTTCTTTCAGGCAAGCCAAATTGGGCTTTTAACTCATTTTTCAAATCATTATAGCCTTCTCCTGTTGTAACCCTATTGACTTTCACACCCCTTCTATTCATTGCGGTCATAATTGCATCAGCCGACTCAACAACGGCGTCCATAAGATTTTTTGTAGACAATCTCTCATTATGTTTATTGCCTTTTCGCATTTCCCTTGATTTTCTGAGAATCCCCCAATCGCATAATATATTTTCATTAAATCGACGAGGGAGTTATATTTCTCTGTCCCTTGCAAAGTATCAAATCCGAGTTTTTTACCACAATCCACAGTTTCCACCTTCCTGACGAGAATAAAATGGAATTCCCGCTAAAATACATTTTTCAGTTTCAACTTTTATGATGTTGGTTTTACCATTTCCGTTTGGATTTATGCTTTTAGGAAGCTCCTCCCAATTTTGAATTTCAAAAGAAATAGGCTCTACTTTATGCCATATAACCTTTTAGTGCGCTGTGTTTACTGTAAAACGCCCCGAAACAGTCATTTAGGACAACTAAACTCCTGCTTCGGGACATTTTCCGAGCCTGCCTCACTTGTTTTTATTCAGTCTGTTAATTTGTCTGGACTTATAAATCCATTTCATCTTCGTCATATTCTTCTACGTGCTCTTCAACGACTTCTTCGACAACTTCTTGTTTTTGTTCAGCGTTTTCTTTTTCTTCTTCCTTTTTGCCTTCAAAGACATTGATTGCATCTTTAACTTCAAGCCCTTGCTTATTTTTTAAAGTTCTATTAAGGTCATCGCGCTGAAGAAGATTTCTGCAGAAGTTTGCGGCCTCAGGTTTTTCTCTTTCATCGATGGCAATCAAAATAGCATCATTTCCATCTTCGTCTTGATAGTTTATATCGACACTCTTGTTTTTAACAAGTTCGTCAGCGACATCATAATTACCATGTTTCACTAAGTCAAGAAGGATTTTCCCAGTTGGCTTTTCTTTATTTATGTTAAGATTGATATGTGGGTCGTTCAAGAATTTAGAAAATTGACTCTTTGAATCAAACTTATTCTCTTCATCAAAGCCCTTTGCAAGGCGATTTACTATGTCATTTGAGAGTCTGTCATAATTTTTCTTCTTATTTTCATCGTTAAAGAAAGATGTCTTTGCGATTATGTCAAACTCATTTGCATCAGCAAGATTGTCCATCACTGTTTGATAGCCATCTTCTTTGAGATTTGCCAGTTCTTCAAGCCCCTTCAAATCGTTTTCTTCATCTTTAAACAGCCCCAAGAATCCACTGATGAGTTGACTGAAGAAAGATTCTTCATTGCCATTATGTGCTTTATTGTAATCATACATTTCATGCATCAAGGCATAATCGTTGTGGCGTTTCATGTATCTTGCAAAGTCTTTAATTTCAGGAGGAAGTGGGTTATCCGACTGTTTAAGCATATCAAATATTATTCCTTCCTTGTCTTTTCCCAAAGTTTCAGCAAGATTTTTAAGATCTTCTTGACTGTAATCATTGTCGATAATGTCAAGGAAGAGTGCTTTAATTTCATTGTTTACGCTATCTGGTCCCTTCTCCTTATCAGGTCCAATTATTCCATCAACATCTTGAACAATTTGGAGGGCGGTTGAAGGATCCATTTTATAATCAGAAGCAAGGACTTTTTCAAGGAAATCGGCATCTTCATTTTCGATTGCCTTTTGAATTACCTCTTTCATATCAAGGGAATTTAGGTCAAGGTCATCTCTTTCCAAAACATCTTCAATCACATCGAAGTTATTTTCGCTTAACGCCTT
>CANQBU010000009.1 GCA_947589615.1 uncultured Clostridia bacterium
ACCTCAATATAAGAGAAGAATATTTTGAAAAAATAAAAACAGGAGAAAAACTTTATGAGGGGAGACTTTTTGATGATAAAAGACGTAATTTTCATGAAGGGGATATTATAAAATTCTCATGCGGTGAAAAATCTTTTCATGCCTTAATTGAAGAAAGAAAAATCTTTAGCAATTTCGAAGAAATGGCGAAAAATATCGATAAAAAGCAGTTGGGATTTAAAGAAAAAACGCGGCAAGAGATGATTGAAACCTATAGAAGTTTTTACTCGCTTGAAGATGAATTTAAGTATGGAGTAGTGGTTTTTAAGGTGTTTTTAGTGTAAATTTACTAAATTTTAATCAAATTATCACAATTTTGGAGGAATTATGAAAAATGTTTTGATTGTTAAAATGGGTGATGTGGGCAATGAAAGCGAAGCACTTAGACAAGTTTTGGAACGCATGAATTATTTTGTTTGTATGAAAATCGTAGGTCGCCCCAATGATTTTATTGACTTTTTAAAGGGGAACATTTTCGACTTTGACATCGCTATTTTATCATGTCACGGGGAAGACGGGGAAATATGCATGCCCATTTTAGGTGAAAATGTTTATACCGAAAGTGAGCCAAGAGGAAATCTATCGGCAGACGAAATTATAAAAAACTTAAAGTTTGCTGATAAGGTGGTGTTAAGTCTTGGTTGCACAACGGGACGAAAAGATATGGCAGAGGCTTTTTCAAAGAATAACACCTACATTGCTCCCGATGATTATGTTAAAGGTGATAGTGCGCTCTTCTTCGCGATAAGATTCTTTTATGAACTTAGCAAGAACAGTGATATAAAATTTGCTTTCGATGTTGCACGGCAGAGCGATGAAGAAACAAAACTTTTTAAATTGTATTTAAAAATGTCGTAAGAGTGTGGCAATGCTATTATAAACTAAAATATATTTAATATTTATTTGTTTTTTTAAGGATTTTATGTTAGAATATAAAAGAGGTGTAAATATGTTAAAGCCAGTTGTTGCTGTCATTGGAAGACCAAATGTAGGCAAAAGCACTTTCTTTAATAAAATTTGCGGAAAAAGAATCAGCATTGTTGATGACTTGCCGGGGGTTACAAGGGATAGGATTTATGCAGACGCTAACTGGGCGGGGCATGAATTTACTTTGATTGACACAGGCGGTATCGACAGCGGAAAAGGTGATGTTTTCCAAAAGGATATAAAAAAACAGGCAATATTCGCAATAGAAGAGGCGGATGTAATTGTATTTTTAGTAGATGGCAGAGTTGGGGTAACTCCAAGCGATGAAGAGGTTGCCTCTCTTTTGTTGAGATATAAAACTCCGATAGTTTTGGTTGTAAATAAGCTTGATAATTTTGAGATTGAAAAAACTTATGAATTTTACAGTTTGGGAATAGGCGAGCCTCTTCCCCTTTCAGTTCATCAAAGCAAAGGGATTGGAGATGTTTTAGATGCGATTGTCCATAATTTTAAAGAAAAAGTCGTCGAAAATGATGAAAATTTAACAAAAATCGCCATAGTTGGACGCCCCAATGTGGGGAAAAGCAGTCTTGTCAATAAAATGCTGGGTAAAGATAGAGTCGTTGTAAGCAGCGTTGAAGGGACAACAAGAGATGCCGTTTTAGTTCCTTTTAAATATAATAAAGGTGACTATGCCCTTGTCGATACGGCTGGCCTTAGACGACAAAGATCGGTTGAGAAAGAATCTATCGAGGGATATTCTGTATTGAGAACGATGCAGGCTATCGATGAAGCAGATGTTTCACTTATTGTCTTTGACGGAAGCAGGGAAACGATAACCGAGCAAGATGTTAGGATTGCTGGATACGTAGACGAGGCTGGAAAGCCAAGCGTCATAGTCGTAAACAAGTGGGATATTAAGGTTAAAAGCAAAGATAAATATATGGCGATGCTAAAAGAAAGCCTTTCATTTATGGATTATTTTGCTGTTGTATTTGTATCGGCACTAACGGGTGCAAGCATCGGTCAGATAATGGAAAAGGTCGAATTTGTATATCAAAATTCATGTAAAAGGATAACAACAGGCGTTTTAAATGCTCTTTTGCATGATGCGATACTCAATTTTGAGCCTCCTGCACACAATGGTGCACGTGTAAAGATAAAATATATAACTCAATCTTCGACAAATCCACCGACATTTGTTTTGTTTGTAAATAATGAAAATCTTATATCCACATCATATCTGAGGTATTTGGAGAATAGATTTAGAGAGAGAATAGATTTGTCCGGAACACCTATAAAGTTTGTAGTAAAAGGAAAGGGGGACGAGTAATTAAATATGCTTAAAAGTGTATTGTTGTTTGTTTTGGCAGCGGTTATAAGTTATTTAATAGGAACGATAAACTTTTCAAAAATAATTGCATGGCATGCCAGAAGAAAGGATATAACAAAACTGGGAAGTCGTAACCCAGGCGCTATGAATATGTTGCGGCAATTTGGATTAAGGCTTGCACTGCTGACATTTATAGCTGAGGTTGTGAAAGCAGGACTTACCTGTTTTGTGTTCAAACTTATATATGATCACCTTGAAATTTGGGGTGGAGGAAATTTCATTTATTATCTTTCAGGTTTCTTTTTAATGATTGGCTACAATTTCCCAATATGGTCGAAGTTTAAAGGAGGAAAAGGGGTAGCGTGCTTATCGGGAATATTCCTGTTTTCGCCAATCTGGTATGTGGGACTTGCTTGGTTTGTGGTTTGCTTTGTGCTTTTTATAATTATAGATATCGGTTCGGTAATTTCCTTTATTTTTACGGGAGGGCTTACCATAGCGACAACCTGCTTTGTGTGGCTCATGCCCAATTACAGTTTATGGGTATCAATATATATAACAGCAATGGTTTGGACTCTTTATCTATTAATTTTGATAAAACATCGAAGCAATATTTACAGACTTTTCCATCATCAAGAGAATAAAGTTGGGTTTAAACACAAGTTAGAGAAAGTGTTTTGCAAAAATAATGAAGATGAAACTCAAAATAAAGAAAAAGCAGACTCAAATGTAGTTGTCGAAGAGAAAAACATCGAAAAAACTGGCGAAAATGTTAATAAAACAGAAGAAAACAACGAAAATGATGATAATAAAGTTTAATTTGTTTGACTTAAACGTTTTATTTAAGATATAATAAAAATGTATATTGGAGGGAAGAATGACTGAGCAAAAATATGATTTGTTTGATAAACTTGTAGATTTTAAATACACAAAACCTTTCACACTTAAACAAGGGAAGGAAAAAGACGGAAGTTATGAAAGGTTGGGATATGTTCCATACGGCAAAGGCCTATATTTTCTATTTAAAAAGATAGGTGGTAAAGATAATGATTTGCTTGTTATGTGCTATGAAAGAGATGAAAAGGGTAATTTTTCAAGAAGAGAGGAAAACGATAAAGAAGTTATTCAAGCGATATTGAAAAAATGCGGTGACATGATAAAAGAAGTCAAAGATGCGGGACTAAAGGTGACAGACATCGCTTCTTATCGTCCAAAAAATATTATGAAAACAATACTTGACAAAGCTAATAAGGAGCCAATTCTTCTTACCAATGAACAAGGCAATGCGATGGTGTTTGAGCAGGTGGCGGTTATTCCTTTTGTTGCTAATAATGAAAGACGGCTTTATGTTATATTAAGGCTTTTAAATAATATTAATGGGCTAAGCAGAGGGGCAAATGTTGTTTTCAACTGCGATAAAGACGCGTCTGGGCAAGTAGTTTTCAAAGCGGAAGATGATCCAGAGGTTATCAAGGGAATACAAGAGCGATATATTAAACTTGTACAAGAAGCCGCCGCAAAGAATAATAAGAAATAATTTTTTGATAATTTTTATAAAAAGGGGGTAAAAATATGAAAATTGGATCAAAAAAACAAAAAAAAGAAGAAAAAAATGAAGTTGATGAAGTAAAACTCATCGATGATCCAAAGCCAGTTGAACCTGAAGTAGAGGAGAAAATAGGAGAGGCAGAGGTGGAACGCGACCTTCTGGACACATTGCTTGACAAGGACAACAAAGAAAACATAGTGCTTTACAATGGTGAAGGACAGAGAGTGGAATTTGAACAGATTGCTATCATTCCTATTGATAAAGAAGGCGAAGAGAGAAAACTTTATGTAATCTTAAAGCCCGTTGACGGAATTGAAGGTATGGCGGATGATGAGGCAATTGTCTTCCTTTGTGGCTTTGATGAAGATGGTGAAACAAGGTTGACTGTTGAAGAAAGTGACGAAGTTGCCCAGCAGGTATTTGACAGATATTATGAATTAATAAAAGATGAAAAATAAACAAAATTTTTTAAAATTTTAATAAAAAAGCGTATTTTAGGTTAAAAATACGCTTTTTTATTTAATTTCCACTTAAAAATTGGCAATTTTTAAATATCAATCCTTCTATTTGTTGAGTCGCTACTTGTTCTTGAGAAGGAGAACTAAATTTGCAATTTTCAAATGAGATATCCCCACTTGACAAGTTATCGACATCTATGCAATAATCGTTTTTATTATTTGTTAATTTAAATTCAATATTGATTATTCGAATATTTGAACAATCACCCGCAAGTTTTATAGGAACTATTCCATTTCCGGTGATTTCGCAGCCGTCGCCTCCCACAATAATAAGGTCAGAAATATTTTCAAGAACAATAGGGTTTACTATTGAGTGCTTTCCATTGAATTTTATTGATTTTGCACCATCATCGATGGCTTTTTGCAAGTCTCCCAAAGTCGAGACTTCAAATTCCGCTTGTGAAACAATATTTACATTTGTAACAAAATCTTGATAATAAATCTTAATTTCGGTTTGTCCGACATCGATAGGAGAGGTATCAAATGTGTAATCATCAACTTCCAAAACTCTTCCGCTTTTCATTTTTGCCGACAGTTTCAAACCTTGATTGTCAAATACTTCACCATAATTGTAAGTGGTTTTTGCAGGTGGAGATGTGACTGTAATATTATCTATTTCATCTTCGATGACAGGTAATTCTACTTCTTTTACAAATTTTCTTTCTTCATAAGTATAGGTTATTATAACCTTGGTGCCAATTTCGGCGACAGGAGGACAGTCAACAGTATATTCCTCTTTTGGTATTTGTTCCATTTTTCCGCTTTCGAAATTTCTGTAAACAATTAGTTTTGAAAGGTCAATGTTTTCGCCCTCGTAATAATAAAGTTTAAAACTTGAAAAATCGTAGCTGATTGAATAAACATCTCCATCGCCCACTTCAACATCAAAACTCAAAACGGTATTTGTCTTCGTCTCGGTCAGAGTGATTGTCGCCACGCCTTTACCGGTAGCGATTGCAAAGCCTTCGCGGTCAATCCCTACAATTTTTTTGTTGGAAGTTTCGATTGTAATATTGTAATCGTTTGCGTCTTCGGGATAAATCTTGTAGCCTATTTTTCGTGATTGCCCGACATACATTTTGGAGAATGTATTGACAAATTCCACTTTTTCAATAGGGATTGTTTTTCCGCAAGAGGAAAATAGCAATGCTGAAAAAAATAGTGCCACCAACATAAAAATCATTAAAAATATCGATTTTTTTGCGACTTTTTTCATAATTTCTCCCTTTTTTTTATTAATTTAACAGTTTTTTGTAATTTATTCCCATTGCATTTTTCATCTTTTCGAGACGGACTTTGGCTTCAAGTGAAGCCTTGTATGAGTTTTCGAAAAGCATATTATAAATGCCATCGATTTTTTCAAGACATTTTTCTCTTCTTTTGCGAATAGGAGTCAAAAGTTCTTCCAAAATTTCAATTAAGAATTTCTTTATTTTGCCGTCTCCTAGTCCCCCTTTTCGATAGTGCTCTTTCAAACTGTCAAGATTTTCATATTCGGGTAGATATCTTGCAAAATGTTCATCTTTGCAGAAAGCGTCAAGATAGGTGAAAACAATGTTGCCTTCAACTTGTCCGGGATCGCTTACTCTTATGTGATTTGGGTCGGTGTAAGCGGACATCACTTTTTGTCGGACTACATCGGGTGTGTCGCAAAGATATATTGCATTTCCATAGGACTTTGACATTTTAAGTTTTCCGTCAAGCCCTGGAAGCCTTCTACAGATTTTGTCTTCTGCTAAAAATGGTTTTGGCATTGCAAAAACTTCTTCCTTTGGCGAGTAGGTGTAATTGAATGATGAGACGATTTCTCGTGCCTGTTCGATCATTGGAAGCTGGTCGTCACCGACGGGGACAATCGTTGTGCCAAAGGCGAGAATATCCGCTGCTTGTGAAATAGGATATGTCAAAAATCCCATAGGCAAACTTTTTTCAAATCCTCTTGTTTTGATTTCCTCTTTAATGGTCGGGTTACGTTGAACTCTCGACAAAGTGACAAGGTTTAAAAAATATGTTGTAAACTCGTGAAGTTCGCTCACCATTGATTGAATAAAAATATTAACCTTATTCGGGTCAATGCCCGCCGAGATGTAATCAATTGCGACTTGAATAATGTTGTTTTTGACTTTGTCGACCCTGTCTGCATTGTCTGTTAAAGCTTGCGTATCGGCGATCATGATGTAAAATTTATCGTATGAGCCTTGATTTTGAATATTGACCCTGTTTTGAACTGAACCCACATAGTGCCCTAAATGTAGATTGCCAGTAGGTCTATCGCCCGTTAAAATAATGTCTTTCATATATACCTCAACAATGATTTTAATGCAAAAGCATGAAAAAGTCAAATTTTATTATTGTGAAAATTTGTAATTTTTTGAAATAATTTTATTTTTAGAATAAAATTGTTTGCCTTATTTAAAATAAAATATTATAATTTATTTATAGAGTTTGTCATCTTTTACTTGATCTTAAGAGACAAGTTGCTTCTAAGATTTGTTTGCTTTAATATTAGGAGGAATTTATGTTTAGAAAAATGTTGAAAAAATGCTATCTTCTTGTTGCAGTTCTTCTTATGGTGGGAGGAATATGTTTGTTGCCCTCACGCACGAAAGAACTAAACGGAACACAACAGTCGGGAGTTTCAAGTGCTGCCGGTCTGACTCCTACTTCTACATCAAGGTATGGGGAAACTGTATATATAATTCCGGGAGATAATATCGTTGATGTAAATAATCCAAGTAAAAATGTTTATGGTGGATATTATCTTGAAGCAATCGCGGAAAGCATTAAGAATGGCGAATCAACATATGTCAATGCCTCAATATATTTGGAAGGAGATATTGACTTAGGTGGCGGAAGACAGTGGATTCCTATTGGAATATATGGTAATCCATTTAAGGGTTCTTTTTATGGCAATGGCCACAAAATTTCAAACATAATGATAGATGAAAGAGCCGTTCATGCTGGGAGCGATGGAAGCAAATATTATGGTTTATTCGGATATATTGAAGGTGCGACGATTGCCGATGTAAGAATAAGCGGAGAGCAAAGCTTCAATCCTACAACCACGCCGACAGCTGCTGGAACTTTAGTTGGTTATGCCAAGAATTCAGCAATTATAAATTGTTATGAAGAGAGCACGATTATTAATGGTTCTAGGGCTAGACACATGAAAATTGGTGTCGATGGCACTCCAACAGAATTAAAGAGCATAGGTAAATGCGAGGGCACTACTTATTATAGTAACAAAAAAACAAGCTATAGTGGAACTTACACGGCAAGTGATGTACCTTCCGCAGATAGTTCCGAGGTAGATGTAGAAACTGGTAGTCTAGCGAATGGACTTGTTGCAACATTGACTGTTTCACAACCTTCATTTAATAACGGTATTACCGGTGCCTTTGGTTTTTATCGAATAAAGAATGATGGTGCCCAAGAATTTTACAATCCTTATGATCCTTTAAAGCAAACGTCGGGCACTACAAAAGGTATAAGAGTTTTATTAAAAGAAGATGGCTCATTTGATGACGGGGGGCCATCCAAAGCAAGATTCTTTTTAAGTAAAGCCCCTGTTTATAGAGAAGACGTAAATAAAGACAATTATGCAAGTTATAATGACAGAGTTTTTGCTTTAAAAGAGGGGACAAAACTGCCTAACACATACAAATGGACGGCTGTTAATGCAGCTATCGCTTTAGATAAGGATGTTCCATCGGCAGTAGAAACTGTTACATTAAATGCTGGTTATGGTGGTGAAAATGGTGTAGGCAGTGCAAGAACTGCGACTATTACTAATTATCCATATGATATGTCATTTTTGACTTATTTCAAGTTATATCCTGGCTATGTTCGAAGACTTGGTTATACATTTACAGGTATGAGTGAGGGGGCAACGTATAATAACGCAAACTCCTTGGATTTGTTCGTAAGTGGAGACACTGTTAAATTAGGTAATGAAAGAGACTGGCCTCTTCCATTAAATTTTTTAAAACAATTTCCACATGCTGGTAAAACATATACTATGGGCTGGGCTAGCACAGAAGAAGGCAGGGGGCTTTCGGTAAGACTGGCAAGGGCGAGTGATGAAGGCGGAAATTTCACTAAAGTAATGGATATTGATAAAGGCAGAACGGAAATTTCATTAAGCAGTCAACCTTCTTCAGATGGTTTTACTAAATATATCGATTATAAAACTAATGCAACAATAACTGCAGATACATTTACATTTACAATAACCCTTCAAGCGGGATATAGAATATCTTTTGCAAATTTTGCAAGCACGAATACGGGCACAACTAGCAATCAAGAAGGTATTACAATTGGAGCAAGTGCTCCTTTCTTGACAAATGTGAAAAGTGGGGCCTATCCTTGTTTTAATGCAGGAACGGGAAAAGATGCCGCATATGTAACTGCGGGCAAAAATTATGATTCATATTATCCTACATATGTTACTGGCGAATGGACAAATAAAAATCTTACTAATAATAATCTAACTAGAGAATATAAATTTACTGTTGGCAATATAGTTGGCGCTGACGGAATAATATATCTTGTTGTGGAAAGAGATTGGCTGACTGTTGATGTAACCCCTACGAAGAACACTTCATTAAGTAACGCTACGACTAGCGGTAATTTGCAGTTTACATGGACACTTCTTCAATCAAAGAGTGCCTCAGCGTCAGAAGACACCAGACAAAATCTTTTCTTTTTCACGAGTTCGAAAGACGCTACAACAGGGAGCAGTTCAATAGAAAACACTAATGGAGGTCAAGTTTTCTTAAAGATAAGAAGACTAGAGACACCAGCGGTAAAATTTAATTTGACGGACGGCAACTTTATAATCGCAATAGGTGCTCAGACGCTAACATCTTCTCCATATGACGAGGGACCATCTAATAGCGGCACAAACCCTAATCAAGTCCTTAAGCAGGGCACATCAACTGCGGGATATTTTCCTACTTGGATATTTGATATTATTGCTAATCCAGATAATTCCGATTTTAATAATATAGCAAATGAAAATCATAAAATTCAATTGATTTGCGGCACTCTTCGAACGTGGATACATATTATAGCTACTGCCGACGGCACCAGCCAACTTGAGCAAGATATTGGCGGTCTTGGTGTTTTTATAAATAACTGGGATAGTGCGAATATACCTGAAGGCGGTCAAGTTAATATTCCAAGCGATTTGTTTTCTATAAGCACATCGAATCATGACGAGATTTATGTTTTAAAAAATGGGAAATATAAAGCCGACAGTTTTGAAGTATTTAAAGGTAATTCTACTGCTGACGGTGATCAAATAGATACTGGTAATTTCGTTGACGGAGGAGATAGATTTTCTTATTGGACGGGTGCCTCTGAGAATAAAAGAATCTTCCAAATTGCAGCAGGAAGTGACAACGCTATTAAATATACCCTTAGAATACATTTTATTGAACAAACATACGCGACAAATTTCAAATATATGGTAAAGCAAGATAAAGGCGACCCAATTGAAATTACAAACACTAGTTTATTATTTGGTGCAGTTCCTGATAAAAGTACATATAGCAATTGTAAACCTTCGGATCCTCAAGAAAGTCCTCATCGCACTATTTCATTTACACTTAGCGAAGTTGGAAAGGGTGTTTTGGCTTATGACAATGTTGAGGTGTCAGGAAGTTGCATTTTTAGCCAAGGACCAAAAGATAAGAGCTCAATAAGCCGTAACGGCGAGGGAGTTGCAACCGACGGGACATATAATTTCACTTTTAATCCGGGCTATCATGTCACTACAATAACATTCTATTTTACATTTAAAACTGTTGACTTTAACATTGATACACTTTGGTATAAAGGTGAAGGCGATGGCAGGAAGATAACTGGTGCTATGGACCCTATACTAAAAACTTTCCGCTTTGCATGCACTGAAGATGGTCAAAGTTTATCGCTCCAAGCAACGGAAGAGCAAAATGGAACCAAGATAGATGCGATTTCAATTGATTCTCAATACTATCTTTTAGGTTGGTATATCAGTGCTGGGAAAATTTATCTTACTGGAGCATTCGACACATTTATGAGTGATCAAGGTGCTCTTCAGGCAATTGCCAAAGCGTTGGGCACAAATCTTGGCATATCAAACTTTAAGTATAATGATTTGATGCCAAATGTCGGCTTAAGAACGGTTCATGTAAATTATAAAGCCGATAATGTGGGTAATGGTGCTTTTTATGACAGCACAAAAACAAAATTAACAACTGATGATGCTAAAATTGTTTCTGCAGGCTCAATAACTTGGAATTGGCCGGATGATCAGGCAGGCAAATCCACAAGTTTTGATATAAACTCAAATGTTTTCTTTAATATAGGACACACTTTAAGCGGATATACTACTAAATATAGCACTCTATCTGGACTACTTAACGGATCGTTCTCTTTGGGTGTTGAAAATTTTGCTGACATATTCAATATAGCAGTTGCAAACATAGCCCATATGAATGGAAACAGAACTGTTTGGGAAGCGTTTATTGCTGAGACAGATGATGACGAACATAATTATAGCGGATATAGGGAAAAGACCATTGACTTAGTCACTGCATGGACTGTAATTGATTATATATTCCAAATTGATACGAGGGAAATTTCTTCTACTATCAAAGTTAATGTTGGTGATCAAATAACATTTGAAATTGACGCAAAATCAAAGAATGGTAATGCCTATTATTATCTAAAATCTAACGGCTCGACTCAATATAAAATGGAGAGAAGAGAAGGTGACGAACTGCAAGGGTATGTTGCTGTCGGGTTTAAAATATATATGATAAAAGATGCGATATTCGGCGAGTATAATCTTCCTATAGATGCCCTTGAAAATGACGGAAAGAAGAAGTTTGAAACCTTAGACGCATTAAATGCCGAGACTTTAGCAAAAATTTTATATGATAGTGCTTCCGGTGAAGATTTTAGATTTAGTGTTAATTCAGAAGATAAACCAATAAAAATTGTTACATTGAGAGATCCTGCAAAGTATTACTTAATTCTTAAGTCATCTCCATATTATACATATGAATTGAAAGATAAAAGCACAGGCAGAGATGTTGCTTTCATTGATGATGATGGAAATGCAATTATAATTGCCACATTTGACGCTAAACCTACTAGACCTGAAACATTATTTAATGTTATCAGAAATGGCTACGAAGTAAGAAGTGAAGATATAGGTTCATCGAATAAACTTTGGATAGCTCAAGGAACAAACGAAAAATACGATTTTGAAGCTCAATGGAAAGATACTACTGATATAACTATTTATCCTGCTTGGATTAGGACATCGCAAACCACAGAGACCAAGATTGAAAAAACTACTGATGCCGATGGACATCCTGAAAATGATACATATTATTTGGGCTACGCCCATGACTTCCTAAATGGTTTACTGAAAGAAGGTGCTAATGTAAGAGAAACAATTGAGGATAAAGAAGTCCCTGGTGCAACAAAACCAGGCAATGTTCCTTCAAACGCTGGCATAGACAATTTGCTCATAAACGGTGAGTATATTAGAAATTATTATTTTAAGATATCATTTAAAGGTGAAGATCTGCCAGTTGTAAGTAAACAAGTCTTAAATTTGACTGACCTTAATAAGGGGGCAGGAGAATACACGATAACATTTGTAATTGTGGTAGATGATGGCTGTTTGATTGAAGGGTATAAGATTAAAGATGGCTTACCAGGGGACTATGCGACAACCTATGAAATGACAGCAGCAATGACCATCACTCTTGCACAAAATACGATTGAATTCTTTGACCAAAGCCTTCATACAATTTATACGGGCACAGATGAATTTGTCCCTGTTGATGGAGATGCTCAAAGAGCTCAACCTTCATATACAGAACTCAATAGTTACGGCTCGTTCTACTTTAAATATTATTGGAACGGGAAAACTTTGTCTACGGTCGATAAACAAGGCGATGTTCATAATGGCGAAACTCCATATTTCAAAGCCTTTAAAGTTGTCGATACTACTTTTGAGGTCGGCGAAAATAAAACATTGAGAATGTATCTCAATAGTAATTTTTCTGACCGTATTGCAAACAACACCAATTTTGCACAGGTATTTAATAATGTTGCTTCCGATGAAGCTGGTTATTATGTAGACAGACCTACATTGAAAATAGAACAAGCGAAATTCACAATCGATTTAAAAGCAAAAGTGTTTACCATCCCTAATGTTGAGACAAAGGTTAGTGTGGCACGCGAGGGCAATATTACAGTTGGCAAATCTACATTTAAATACAAACTTTCTGAAATAACATTACTACCGGGAAGAACTGCGAGATTAGCAAAAGACCATGCAGTAGATTCCGAAGATTTCAAAGTTTATGACCTAATTATAAATGATGTTAGGGACAATAAAAACTTTGAATGGAACCTCTCGGGAACGGTTGAAATTCTTGATGAAAAAAATGCGTTAAAGCTTACCTATACTGTCGGCTATCTTACTGCAACAAATGGTGCATTGAATGAAATCACTTCCGATTATGAATCTCAGCATGCACTGATAAAACTTACATCGGTGTCAATTGCGGGTAATAAAGTTACATTTAAAGGTGACGGAGACACATCGACTGAAGAAGCATCGCGCGATTCATTCTTTTATGTCGAAGACAGCAGTTTGACTTCTTACTTTGCTTATAATTATGATATTACTAATAATAAATTAACTATATATATAAATGAGACATTAATAAACAAAGCGACCTTAGCATATACTCTTAAAGCGGATTCAACCACAGTAACAGTAACAGAGAAAGGTAACTTCAAGTTATTTGGAGTTTTGCAAAATCCAATTTTAGTTACCACAAATACTATTAAAGAAGACATTTTCGCTAACAGTAGACCTTCATATGATGATTATACATACAGCTTTGATACTACAGGCGGGACTTCAACTTTATCATTGAATGGTGGCGGCGACTATCAGATGCTTCTCAGTGATGTTGTAAAGGTGGATATAGATTATGATGGCGGACATGTATTGAGAGATAACGAAGTTGCCACTAAAAATCCTTTGGCAAAGAGAGAAGTCATCAAAGAAACAATCTATGTTTCGTCAACCGAAAAGGGCTCATTTACAAATGATAAACCAAGTTATAATTATGATTATTTAGATAATGGAACTTATACATATAATGGGGTAGAATTTTCCAGTTATCAAATGACAGGTTCTTACCTTACTATTTCGCAAAGCAATGATATTGGTCCTCATAAATTTATGTCGACACAGGGCGGAAGGACTGTAAGCGTCATTGCAAATTGGGAGTTTAAAGAACTTGTTGTAAGTGCAAACAATACTAAAATTACAATGCAGGCGGCAAAGAATGCACTAACACTTAACCTTAGCGAAATGGTAAATCTTACTCTTCCTAATTCATATGCTAAACTCCAAACAGATATTTTAAAAGAAACATACACGCTTACAAAAAATGATGACTCTGGTGTTAGTTTCGTGGCGGATCATAATCAAATATTTACAATAGTTGACAATAATAATTTTGTGACGACCGACCTCACTGGAGATTATACATTAACTCTTGTTGTCCTATTCAAAGAGAAGTCCGAAGACAAGGCTCCTACAAAAGCGACAACTCCATTTACAATTCATCTGGAAATAAAGATAAACGTTCTTAATGTTAGCATTACTGATCCTGTGGAGAATGGCGAAAATAAACTTCAATTTAATAATACGGAAAGAGAGGGCGAGATCGCACTGACATTCACCACGGTCGAAGGTGGCAGACATGATGAAACTACCTCTTACTATGTGCGAACACTTTCAGAAATAGAAGTAAATGATGTAGAAGATCCTAAATCTAATATCACTGCTAAAACATATATAAAAAATGCCGATGGAGGGAAAGGTGCCTCTGAAAAGATTAGATATGCTCAAAAATATATAATTGAATTGACCATAAAAGATGCATATCAAAAGATTTTCGAATTTGCAGATGTTGCAGGCAATAAGTCAATTAAAGATTTAGACTTTGAGATTTATAAATATGAAATAGACCTCGATGATTATGCAAGCGTAATCACACCATCGAAGATGTTTGGTGAGGAGGAACCGGAGCATATCACATACTGGATAGAAATAAAAGGAAATGCCAAATATGATAATGCGGATCATCCTACAAATGCCGGTGATATAGTATGGTTGTGGTTTGACAGGGAAACTCCTGATGCAGAGGGGCATAATGAAATTGGACAATATGATCTTTCAAACCCTCGCTTTAATGAAGATGATTCAGCTAGACTTGCTTATTACAAACAAAACTATTCTATTAAAAATCCAGAAGAATTTACTGGAAAATCTAAATTTACAATCAATAACCCAAATACAGACATATTAATTGAACTTCAAGATCATTTAACTTATATTTATAATGGCGGAACATTATCTTCTATAAGTGCTGAATACACAAATGATACAGAATATGGCTATAAACTGTCAGGAAATGCAGGAAGTGAGGAAGTTTCTGTTTACTTTAAAATGTATTATAAATATAGAGATGAAGGAGGAACGGAGAAAACAGTCCTTATTCCATCTAGCGAAAGGGGAAAATATGCACGTGAATATTTGTCATTTACCGTAAATAACCATAAAAAATATGTGGGCAAATATACAGTCAGTGTAGCCCTCGCTGGTGATGCGGCACCACAATCAGGTGGCGGGAAAGGACTATGGCTGGGTGTCAAATTTGTTAATGGCGAGAAAGCTGAAGTTGAAGTCACACCTCGACCTCTTATCGTTACAGGTGCCACAAAGGTTTTTGACGGAAATGAAAAGCTCAGCTTTACTAAACAAGATGACGTCATTTCCGGTAACTGCATATTCACTTTTGCGGAATTGGATATTGCAAACCATACAGGTTATATAGCTGGTGATAAAGTTACTATTCAAGGAAACATTACTGGTGACGGTAAATATGAATCGTTTAAAAGGGGAGACCATCTTCTTAGTCTTGACACAGAGGACGGTCATTGCTATACACTTCAAATACAAGAAGGTGGCGCTAATATAACAATAACTCCTGCTAAAAAAGCAGTTGCGCTTGCTGGAAAACCTTCATTGACTTATGGTGAAATCTCTGCGGAAGGCGGAGCGGGCAATGCGGATACAGCACGCACCGGAATTTATGGTGAAGGAACTTCTGTAACAGCCGCAAGCATTGCAGAATTGCTCGCACTTGTTTATACAAGCGATGATTACGTTGGCATTGTTGACCCAATTGATCATATAATTTCACACGATTCATTCAAAGTTACTAACATTCAAATTGTCGACGCTAAGTATTCGACTGGTGGATACTTGAAAGTTGGCACATATCAATTCATAATAACCGTAATTTCGTCAGACTTTACTTTTGAAGATGAAGATATTACACGGGCTTCTTATACAAAAAACGACTATAAATTAAGTTTTGAAATAACTCAAAGAGAGATTACTATTAGCAATACCGATCTAAGCATGCGTATTACAAAGCAGTTTGATGGATTTGCTAGTCTTCCAGCCGCTTTAATTGATACTGAAGTAGATAAAAACGGCTATCTTATTTCAGGCGAAAGTAAGGGCTCAGGGCGTGACAAATATCGCCTTGCTGGTGATATATTGAAGATTTCTAATAATAGTCGCTATTCTGATGACACAATTGAAAACAATAAAATAATAACAATCGTTTTTGCAAATGATGACGACCATTTAAATTATAATATCACATGGCATGGCATAAAACTTGATGGCACTAATGATAATGCCAATATTTTAGGTGATATTACTTCAATAGTATTTAAATTCAGACAGGTAATTTATGATTACGACTTTGTCGATGACGGCGTTAAGGCCCCAGAAGGGAAAATATTTGAAATCGAATATAGTGATAATAGAATCGAATCTTTGATTGATAATATATACAAAATTGAAGATGGAAAATATACATTCTTTGCTACGAGACAAGGTTATCATCAAATACGTTTTGAATATTGCTTTGATACGCCTTCTAATCCTCATAAAGGAACGTCTCTTGAAGAAATTAAAAAGGATTCTACTCTTACTGGCATAGGAAAAGAATTTCTTATTGCGGCAGCTGCGGCTACAGTAAGCGGAGAGGGGCTTCCACTTGATGTAATCTGGGCAAAAGATGTCATTACAATTACAATTATCGCTGATACGAAAAATGAAAATACAAAAATTACATGGAAAAACACAACAACTTCTGATCACGGTGAAGAACCGGTTAAAGGAGAAGTGGAAATTACCGCAGAATATTTTGACAGTTTTGAAGTGTCACTGAGTATAATCCCAGGATATAAGATAGTATCAATCGCCGAAACAACGGCATTTACGATAAAAAGCGGATATCTTACATCTAAGTCGGGCGAGACGACACGAACTGGCAACTTTATCCTCACAAATGTTCAAGAAAGTGATACAGTTAATGTAACAATAGAAGAAATTGTTGTTACAGTCAAACTTGATTATCATTATGAAGGTCAATATTTCCAACATACACTTCCGGTAAAAACTGAGGGGCCTGAGGCAGCTAATGCTTTCTGGAAGGATGAGCAACAAATTAATGGCGAATTATATAAGATGGAAATCTCTTATTCCAATCTTAAAGCTAACCACTTACCTTTCCCTCATACAGTTAATGAACTTTGGGCTTTCACTGGATGGGAAGATGTAGAAGATATTAGTGTAGCCCTTTGGACATTAATAGATGGAGAAAATTTTGTTGCTAGTGAAACGCAAGATCGCACATTCTCTTATACTGCGACATGGAAATTGGGCGAATTTAAGCTTACAATATCCTCTAAAGAAGGCTCACCAGAACCTGACGAAATTAAAGTTGCGACAGTTAAAGAGGGTGAACCTCGTAAATTAATTGAGAAAAATGAAGAAGGTGTATACATCCTTCATTATACAGACAACTTCATTATTTTCATAAAGGGTAAAGCATTCTATAAATTTGACCAAGCTCAATTAACTCTTACAACTGTTAGTGCACCTCCAGAAACATCATATGATACGGTTAACACGACCCAACATGGAAGTTTCATTGATATTGGCGACAAGCCTTATGATTATTTCCAAATCAACGATGTCAGAACGGATATTGCAGTAGTTATAAACTATATCCAAGCGACAATAACAATAACGACCGATGCCGCTGCTGGAGAAATTACAGACACGATTGAGGAGACGTCCCCTAAAGGAAAC
Organism: uncultured Clostridia bacterium; assembly: GCA_947589615.1. Classification (GTDB taxonomy): domain Bacteria; phylum Bacillota; class Clostridia; order Christensenellales; family UBA1242; genus Caccovivens. Next base: position 17,628 of record CANQBU010000009.1, read on the forward strand.
ATAGGAGGAGACTACACATTGGGACTTGGCGATATTACTATCTCCGAGTTCTTCAAACAGCAAACTTCCGCAGTAGACAGATACACATGCGAAAGACAAAGAACATATTATCAATCCGGTTGGACATATAAAAAAGACAAGGCGGCGACGGTTCATGGTCTTGAAGAAAATTTGCAAACTTTAATCACAAAATTACTAGGTTATGACCCATATCAAGATGAAACAATCGACTTGCATGCATATTTTAAAGGCTATACATATGATGTTACCTTTGAAATCGGGGAGGACTTCAAAAAGGATTTACCAGATGTAAAATTTACAGGTGATGATGCAGGCAAACCAACGACTACAACAAGACAGATTGAATATGGCATTCTTTTAGAGGCAAAAGACATCCCTGAGCTTGCTTCGGGCGACGCAAAATATATTTGGGCAATAGGAGAAGGTGAAGATTTAATAGCATTCTCACCAAGACCAACAAACACCTACTTCTTACTTGGAACTCATATTACAAACAGTGACGAAGGCGTAAATCCTAAAATTACCTTATCGGCAAGAAGAGGTCTTGCAGAATATAAAGTTAAAATTGAGATTTCTGGGCATATTGACCAACTTGAAAAGCTTATGTCGGGTGAAGATAATGTTAATCTTACCGTTGAAGGTGATAAGAAGATTACAGATCAATTTGATATTATAAACCGCACAGATAAGTCATTTACATTCACACTTAAGACTGGATATACACTGAAAGTTAATGAAAAAGGTGGATTTACCCATACTAATGTTAAAATAAATGATGGTAAAAGGTTTATCGAAACTTTCTCAATAAA
>CANQBU010000010.1 GCA_947589615.1 uncultured Clostridia bacterium
TTTTCTTTTTCGTTTCAATGAATTTTAAAATAGTGTCAACCGTTTTTTCAAGGTCGGTATTGTCAACGCACAAATCATAATGGACTTTATATGAACGCTCAAGTGCTCCACGCGACAATCTTTTTTCAATATCTTCTGGAGCGTCACCACGCATGATTAATCTTGACCTTAAAACGTCGTCGGGAGCGTCGAGAAAAATCGATATCATATTCTCTTTAAAAAACTTTTTCAAATTTACTGTCCCTTTGACGTCTATATCTCGAATATAGTCATTTTGATGGTCGTGCAAAACTTCTTCCAACCTTGCTTTTATAAGCCCATAATAATGACCATGCACAAGCTCATGTTCAAAGAATTTACCTTCCTCAATCCCCTTTTCAAATTCGCTATCTGTAAAATATACATAAGTATTGAATTGGCTGTCGCTCTCTCTTGGCGGGCGTGAAGTCCCCGAAGATCTTGTTAAAACTCTCAAATCACTTCTCTTTTTGATAAGCTCATTTATGACAGTATTCTTTCCGCAAGAAGACACCCCGCTGACAACAATAAACATACTTTCTCCTTGCTTAAAATAATAGCAAAGATTTTAAACTTTGTCAATACTTAAAAAGTGAAAAAAGATAATATTCCTGCTAAAATGCTGTAGCAAAAATTTTCGCAATACTCTTCACTTTTTAAAAGTGCCTCCTCGTTTGGATTTGATAAAAACCCGCATTCAATGAGAATGGAAGGAATATTTGAGCTGTTAAGCACGAAATAGTCTCCCACAGTCACATAATCCCTTGCACTTTTAAAAGATGAGCATATGCTTGTTTGAACACTTTTTGCAAGATTAAACCCTTGTTCATCGCCTTTTGCATAGAAGACCTGCGCCCCCTCGCTTGATGAAAGAGGAAAGGCGTTCATATGCAAACTCACCATGATTTCCGCCCCGCTTTCGTTTATAATTTTTCTTCTTTTTTCCATTTCACTTCTCTTTTTGTTAGAGGCGTTTTCGTCATAAAGACCATTCATATCGCTGCGAGTTAAAACCACCTTCATACCATACTCTTCACATAACGCCCCAAGCTGTTTCGCATACATAAGATTAAGTTCGCTCTCAGTCGTTCCGCTAACCCCAATTGCCCCGCCGTCTCGCCCGCCATGCCCAGCATCAATGACAATGACATGGTTCGGCTTAGGGCTAAATGCCGGCTTTATAGCAGTGAAATAAATAGTTATGCTAGCAACCACAAGCAAAAAACAAATTGCAAAAATCAGATATTTCCTTTTTAAAATAATAAAATTATGCCTTCTCAAAACCATACAATATCTTATGAAAATCTATAATAATTAAGAACAAAAACATATTGACAAAGATTGATTTTTTATGGTAAAATATTTACATATTTTTATTGGAGGAAATTAAATGGATATTGACTTTGATGAATTTAGGAAATTATTAAACAAAGCAAGTTACCTTGAAACAAAATCTGACCCAACATCACAAGAGGAATTAAAAAAGATAGAGAAAATTATTATAGATAGCAAAGACCCCAATTACGCATATCAATATGCAGCGACCATTAAGAGTTCGGACAAAAAAGCTCTGGGGCAAGTTGTTGTTGATTCAAAAAACGCAATGTTTGCTTTATTTTTTGCACAAGAGGTGGAAGGTGCGGACATAAAGGCGTTACAACAAGTAGTTGCTGAAGATGGGTATGGCGATTTTGTATACAATTTTGCAAAAAATGTCAAAGGTGCGGACATAGAGCTATTACAAAAGGTCATTATTAATATTAATGATGGCCTGTTTGCTTACCGTTACGCAAGAGATATCAAAGGTGCTGACATAAAGGCTTTACAACAAGTTGCTATTAATAATAAAGATGCTATGGCCGCTTATTATTTTGCAAGATGTATCAAGGGCGCAGACGTAAAGGCTTTGCAACAAGCTGTCATTGATTCTAAAAAAATTTACTGGTGCAAATTATTCACTAAATTAAAAGGTGCCGATGTAGAAGTGCTAAATAAGGCAATCGAAGAACTCACTATTAACGAGAATAAAAAGAAAAAGCCTAAAAAAGTTCAATCGGAAGACAAAAAAATACATTCGCTCAAAGAGTTAGAGGATTATATTAATGGACTTAATTAATTTACAATAATTCACTTAAATTTCAAGAATCCGTGGAATTTGTCCACGGATTTTAGTTCTCAAAAATAACTGCAACTTATGAAATTTATACAGGCCTCGACATACACTTTAATATAAATAATTTTTGCCGCACCACCCCACTGTCTCGCCCGCCATGCCCCGCGTCAATAACAATGACATGCCTTGGCTTAGGGCTAAATGCCGGCTTTATAGCGGTGAAATAAATAACGACAGATGCAACAATTAGCAATGCGCCATATGAAACAGGGGCCGATGAAAAAATCAAGCCACAAACAATGAATTATTCTCTTGAATTTATTCAAAGTCTTTTGAAAAAATTTGGTCTAAATGCTATACTAGGGTTGTATCATCCATATTGCCATTGTAAAGAGCTCTCGATTTCTAAGCCAAACGAAAATCAGATTCAACTTGTTGTGCCACCAGGGAAAATTGATTGGCTCTTTAAAGACAAAATGAAATGGCTAATTTCAATGGGATACACTGAAAACGATAAAGATTTGATTTTAACAAATTTATATCAATCCTGCAAGCGGGCATACTGTCAAGGGAATTATGTCATAAAAGAACATAATCGTTATGGGGTAAAAATAACTTTAAATATTGATTTTGTAGGAGGCAATGGTAAAATTTATAAACTTAAAAGCTCATATACCATTTCCCCTAATGGCAATTTAAAAAATAACACTTTAATTGGAAGTGATCAATAATGCAAGTTTATGATAAAGTAAAAGTTTTAAAAGATAGGGACGAGTATAAAAAATATGATGTTTATAAAGGAATGATTGGAACAATAATATCAGGTGAAATTCGAGATAATTGTTTTGATATTTGCTTTATTGATCCTCGATTTTATGTTGAAAATTTTGTCTGGACTGATGAAAACATGAAAACTATGCAAGAAGACAACTTTTGCACAATTAAAATTGAAGATTTGGAAGTTGTTGAAAAAGGTTTTGCAGATGAATATATAATCTTAAAGGAACTCCCAAAAAAGAACCCAAAATGGTGGTGCAAAGTTGAAGAGGGATATATCCTCAACCTGCTTGGCGAAAAGAAAAACAAAATTCCATACGATTATAATTCATAAAAGCATATCGCATTGATATGCTTTTTTTTCTTATATTCCCATGTCCCCAACTAATATCCGCCCGTCATTGACCGGCGTCAATAGAGGTTAAAACTTTCAAAACATTGTCTTTTACACAAGTCCACATTTCTTTAAGGCTTTTATAAGACAGTTTCTCTTCAACATCTTCAAAAGAAGTCCAATGGAGTTGGTGAGTGTCTGTGCTTTTATTGTCGCTTTTTCCTTTATCAATCGCTATAAACATATAGCAAACACACTCTTCACCGCTTGGCGTGGTGTAGTTTTCAACATATGGCGAAAATTCTTTGACAATTTGTCCATCTCGCTTTGTTTCCTCCGCCGTTTCTCTCAGTGCGCAGGTCTCTAAATCTTCATCTTTTTCAAGGTGTCCTTTTGGAAAAGAATAATCCTTTTGTTTTTCCCTGTAGATTAAGGCAATCTTTCCCATTTCCCTATTCACCAAAAAGCAGCCCGCTTTTATTGTTTTCATCTCCCCTCCAAACCAAATGTTTGACGATTATCGAATTTTATGATAATTAAAGAATGAAATTTCATCCTCTCTCAAACCAAATGTTTGACGATTATCGGGAAACTTAGTTTCCATCATTATCGAATTATGTGATAATTAAAGAATTGAATTTCATTTTCTCAAGGTTTATTATATAAAATTTTATTTTAAAAATCAATTAATTAAGCATTGCATCTGAAAAAGATTTTATTGACAATGATAAAGTTCTATGATATACTTAAAAGAGTAAAGGGAGCATAAATAATGAATAAAGATCAACAAAAATTAAATAAACAAATTGCAAACATAATTGACAAACATTCTGTCGATACTACTTTCACTGTTCACAGAGATGAAATTGGTTATAACTTCGACATAATCCTTCAAAATCTTATGGTTCTTGAAATAAATGCAGAATTGGGCAAAATCAAAGATTGGGGAAATTTAAAAATTGTTTCTGAAGCAATGCCTCAAATCGAAGAAGCAGCAAAAAATCTTTGCTCACCTTCAATAGATGCAAAACAAAGTGCAAAATATATGCCTTTACTTGACACAATTCTCAATCAAGCCACCCTTCTTTCCCAAACTATAAGAACAAACAATTCCATTGATACATGCTACGAAGTCGCAATTGCAGACAGAATTTTGGAAGAAATACATGCTTTGCAAGATCAAGAAAAAGAATCTTACAATTATTTGCGTAACGCAATTACACCTGACAAACTAAACTTTTTCGCAAATCATATTGAAGGCGACGATTTTATGCTTTTAAATCACTTGATGAGAGTGGAATCATTATGCGAAGAAATATCAAAACTAAAGGCAGGGAAATATCAATCACAACTTGATGCACTCCAAAAAGAAGCAAATAAACAATATGACACCCTTTCAAAAGATGTAATAAAGCACTATGACGAATTGAATAAATATAATGCAAAAATAAACAAAAACGACAGATTAATAAAAGGAGTAGATGTTGATAAATTAAAGGCAAAATACGACAATAACGACCCACAAACAGGGTTGTAAACAAGAAGAATATAAGGAGCAATATAATGAATAAAAATTATAAAAAATTAAACAAAAAAATTGCAAATATAATTGACAAACATTCCATGCATTCGAATAATGGATTATTCAGCGATGTTGTAGGATCTGAATTTCTCAATATAGCTATTCATCTCTCAAACCTTGAAAAGGCTGCAAGACGTGGCGTAATCGAAAAATGGGGAGAATTGTCGTTTATCCGAGAAGCTATCATTAATATTAAATTGATATCAAAAAATCTAACGCAAAATTCATACATATCCGACAAAAAGCAAAATACAAACCTTTAATCGATGCGGTGCTCAAGCAAGCTTCAGAATTTGAGCAAACTATAAAAGCAAACAATTCTATTGACACATCAATCGAAGCGGCAATTGTAAATAAGATTGTAAACGAAATGAAAGAAATTCCAAGCAAGGAAGAAAATGATTACGAAAATTATCATAATCGTATATCTTCTAAAGAAATTGTATTTGTTGATTATATTGAAGGGGTTTTTCTTAAAAATCATGTGCTTGATATGGAAAGACTAAATAAAACAGCACAAGCACTTACAACCGATCCACAATACGAGCAAGAACTTGTTGCCGAGCAAGAGAAAGCCGCTACGCTTTATGATTCGTTCGCCCAAAAGGTTGAACGCGACTGCAAGGCTTTAACAAAGTTAAGCAACAAAGTATTCAACAACAAACCCAATGAAAATGTTGAGACCCCCGCAGAGAAAGGCGAAGAATCCCCTCAAGCAGAGTTATAAACCTAAGGAGCATAAAGAAACATATGCTTTTTTTGTTGTTCAATGACGGCGGTGTTTTCCATCGTTATTTTCGCATAGAAAAATAAATATAGGTATGGTTTTTTAAACGATATTTCACGACATTATGCTAATTCCTTTCATGCGATTTTATATAAAAAAATATTTCAACGCCTTCATTTTATAGACTTAACATTTAAGTTATGCTATATTTATTATAAGGAGAATTTATGGACGTTTTTACATGGGTTGATGGCGAAGTTCCTCGCGACCTTCCAATCAAACAAGTTTATGGTATTCTTTTCACGCGAGACGGAAGAATTCTTTTACGCAAAGAATCGGGACATTTTTCTTTTGCGGGCGGAAAACCAGAAGCCTTCGATGACGGCATTTTGGGGACGCTTAGAAGAGAGTGCATTGAAGAAATAAACACCACCCTAACCGACGAAATTCAAGTTGTGGGCTATCAATTAGTTAATGAAGGGAATGGTGTTCCCCCTTATGCACAATTGCGCATGGTCGCAATTATTGACAATATAGGGCAAAAAAAGCCTGACCCCGACGGCGGAAAAATCTATGACCGCCTGCTTACCTCCCCGACAAAAGCAATCACATTGTTAAACTGGGGAGACGTAGGCAAGAAACAAATCCTCAACGCTTTAAAAATTGCCCAAAATAATTTTGGAATAAAAGAATTTTCAGATAAAGAAGAATATGTTTAAAATTCATTCTTTCAAGGCGAAAAAATGCGAATTTAGTCGGAGAGACAAAAAATATTCAATTTAAATCATTGACAATTATTATATTTATGGTATAATTTATAATATAGGAGAAAAATATGTATAGTTACAGTGACATTATGAATTTAATAAAATACGCAAGGACAGTTGCAAAGAACGACCCTACAGTATATGAATATTTGGTTAAAGCAATGGATGATGCCAATCGTCAAGGCGAATATTTGAAAAAGGCAGAAAAAGCAATAATCGCCGGCAAAGACCCTATCTTTGCTTACAGATTTGCAAAATCAATCAAGAACGCAAATATTAAATCCCTTCAAAAGGTCATAATCGACAAAAAAGACGCATTTTATGCTTGCCTTTTCGCAAGAGATATTGAAGGAGCGGATGTTCATGCTCTTGAAGAGGTGGTAATTGAGAAAAATGACGCTAAGTATGCAAACCTTTTTGCAAATGAAATTCCTGGCGCCGACATCGAACCTTTATATAAAATTATAATGAACAGCAAAGATGAAAGATATATTAATGACTTCATGAGAAAGCATCCCGATTTCGTCGAGGAGCATGGATCCGAATCAGATTTATAATCGACAATATTTATATATAAAACACATCACAACTCTTTTGAATTAAGATGTGTTTTTTTATTTGATCAATAAAAGTTCTCCCCTTGACTGGCAAGTCTAATATTGATAAAAAACGAAGATGATATATCTTCGTTTTTTGTGTTTTAAATTTTTTATTTATTTTCAGGCTTAGCAATCTTTTTCCTTTTTACTATGAAGTAAACTGCAAGTGCAATTGCGATTATGCAAACCCCGCCACAAGCAAGGCCGATGATTAGACCGAGATTTAGTGAAGAAACAATCTCAAAAGTGATTGTGCGCTCTCCGCTATAATTGCCCTTAAATTTAATTGTCATTGTGGCAGTTCCCACCTCGACATTGTCAGACATTTCAACATCATAGTCAACACCTTTTTGAAGAACGACTTCTTCGCCATTTACGTTGACCTTTATTTCGACATCAGGGACGATTTCTTTGCCAGTATGTGACTGCTCGATTATCTGAGAGATTTTTACATCTTCGATTTTAACTGTCTTTTGTGCAATGGTAAACGATGCTGAAAATTCACCGCCATACCAGCCCAAACCTTCAACTGTAAATTGAACTTCACCTACGTTTTTATTGTCACCGATGCTTAAAATTTGATAATCCTCGCCTTCCTTTAAAAGGGTATCGCCAAATTTTAAGACTGGCACATGATAAGTGTTGTCAAATTCAAAACTCTCCACATTCAACTCTGCATTTGCAATGTCATTTAAAATTCTAAATGAAGAAGCAATTTGCCCTTTATATAATCCAATTCCTTGGATTGCAAATTGTGCTACGCCAACATTTTGATTATTCTCGCATTCCACCAAAGTATAATCAACATTCTCTGTCAATACTTGCCCGCCATAATAAACTATTGGCTTGAGTTTTCCGCCCGTGTAAATTTGATTTTGGGCTTGCAACTGCGAAACAATAAAAGTTTCCTGCTCATACAATTTTCCCGTCGTTTTTATGGCATCAAAGGTCATTTCATTGCCCACGATTTTTACTGCGTGTCTTTTATTTTCCAGCCCTTGAATAAACAAACTTGGAGTGTTTACGCTCTTGCTTGCCTTAACTTTATATTCTTCGCCGTCAATATATAATTGAGACTCTTCATTTAAAGAATATAGGAGTAGGTCTTCCCCTTCAAGCACGAATGAAAATTCGCCGCTTGTCGCTTGTTTCCCGTAGCCATTTATGAACCCGCCACGAACTTTTTGCCAACTTTCATCAAATGTATATAGTTCTTCTTTTGACGAATATACATTTACATTTTCCTCTTCATTAAGGGATTGATTGAAAGTCATTTCTCTAATGCTTGTTCTTTTGTCGCTAAGACTTCCTTCTAGCATTTCGAGAATGAAGAATTTTCCGGTCGCCGTCTCAAAGTAATCGCTTATGTTTGTTTGAAGTGAAGAGTTATCTTTTGTGTAAATTTCCCTATAATCTTCTTTGTTTTCGCTGTCGCTTACATAATATTTGTAAGATGTGCCGGTATATGTAGGGTCATAGAATTGAATGTTTATATTTGAAACTGAGGTTTTCTCGTTAAATTCAAATATGTAATAATGTGGGAATGGAACTGAAAATCTTGCAGTGAACCATGTAGAATTGGCATCTCCGTCCAAAATATTTCCAATTTTATGATCGGTGTTTTGTCCTGGAACGGTTTGCCCATTTTTGTCAACGCATTTTATGCTTTTAATATCCTTTGTCCTATCTACCCCACTTGTATACATAGAATTTAATGTGTCTTTTTGAAGGTTATATTGATTTTCATAAACATGAGGAACTTTTGACTCTTCAATGCATCTTTGAATCGACTCATCGCTCGCTTCTTCATTAAAGCAGTTTGAAGACAAGATGTCCTTGTAAGTAATATTGTCTTCGGTATATTTTAAGAACATAGACCCCACGCCGCCAAGCCAATTTAAACAATATGCTTCAATGTAAACTGGCTTATATGCTTGAACGGTCATTGTAATTTTATTGCCCGAATAGGCTATTGCAGTTTTCTCCTGAGAGGAGAGAAGGCAACTATAACAAGCGGCCTCTTTGCCATTTATTTTCATATATGTTTGGTCATCGCCATAAATCATAAATGTGACTTCGCCGGTTTTATCAAACACGACATTTGCCTTGTAATAAACAAGGTTTTCATCTCTTTCAAGATTGACTGAAAAGTTTTTTACGATTTTTGTCTTGTAAATATTTTCATCGGTGACAATTGCTGCCGCTTGTTTTACGTTGTAATTCCCTTGTGGAACATTATATACTGTCGCATTTACATAGTAATTTATAGTAGGTTGAATTTTCACCCTGAGGGTTTTGGTATAAGTGGTATTATCGCCCTCAAAGTAAACGTCATAAATAAGGTCAAATGTGATTTCATTATTACTGCCATCTGGAGTTATTGTAAAAATTCCATTTCCGTCAAATTTTACTGATGCATGCTTTATATTTTTTGCAAGTCTTGCATTAAATCTATCGGCGGTCGAAACTGTAGTCGCATTGAAATTCAAATCAAAACTTTTTATATTTTCGTTATATCTAAATGCTCTTCCCGTTTCAACTCCTTTTTCACCCACCGCATAGAGGTTTTGTAGAGCGAAAAATTTAGGATAATTAAATGACTTTATTGTATTAATGGTTTCTTCGCTTAAATCGAGATGCCATAATTTTGTGAAATAATCAGTCAAATCTTGTTGGAAGAACTGGCTTGCAAATGTGGCAAAGCCATCATCAGTTTTGGTGTAGCCACTTCCCACTCTAAGCGTCTGACTTGGAAGAAGATATTCTGATTCCTCGCTTCCCCCAATTTGCCTTAGGAAATGTAAGAATTTATCTACTCCGAAATTGTGAATTAAATCGGCATAAGCGTAAAGTTTATCTGTCCCATAATTATTGAAATTTGAATTTGCATTTCGGCTAGATATGTCTAGTGTTTCTTTAAGATTGTAATATGGATCAGTCGCATTCCCCCAGTTCCCGCCCGAAGGTCCAACTGTCTCCGTCCTTGACGATGCAATATCAGTGTAAGTTAAGAAAGTCAAAACATTGATAACATTATTTGTATTTTCCATAAAGTCACTACCCACCGACCATGGATTGCCAAGCCCGCGAACGTTTGGATATTGGAAATTGTGATTCATCTCATGGATAACACCCCAATCTTCAGCAGTGGTAATCATTGTATTGTAATCAAGTGTTTTAGAGCACCAACTTGTCGGACAAACGGCAATAAATATTCCCGGATAGGCTTGTGCGGCGCCGTTACTTGCAATGTAACTATCAAAAATCATCATAACAGGCTTAATTTTCCCCTTCAGTTGGTCAAGCCCCATTGCATAATTTGAAAGTGATGCCGCCTTGTGCCAAAACATCAAAATATTGTAAGGGTCTTCCAAATCTTGAATAAACATTTTTGGAACAAAGAAATATACAAAAGGGGTCTGCAAAACGGCGTATGGGCTTGGGGCTTCCATCACCTTTTCCCAATCTTCAACGGTTGAAATTCCCAATTGATAACTTGGATTGTCAACTCCGCCCGAGATTGTTATGTCGAAATTTCGAGTTATGGAGTTTGGGATATCCTTTAAGAACACCATGCCTCCAAGAGGTGTCCCGATTTTGGTCTCCGTGCTTGTTATTGTAAACTCCTTGTATAAAATAGGCATACGGTTTTTTGCCACTTGAAGTTTTAAAAAGTATTGTTTTGCGACCTCGTGAACATTATTTTCCCAAAAAGGATAGCCCACAATAAGGGTCAATCTGTTTTTATCATTTGTTTGGTCGATGATTTCCTGCTCCACCTTCACCGTCAAAACTTCTCCTGCTGGTGCAAAAACACCAAGTGAGTGTCTTGATGCGACATTATAGTTTACTGTCACTCTCTTTTCTATTCTTGGAGCGTCATCGCTTATTTCGCCAAAAAATTGTCCATCTGCGGAAATGTGTTTTTGAAGATTACCCTCGGCAATTCTTTGATTTGCCTCATTCATAATTCTTTCATTTTCAATTCGAATTTTTCCTAGTGAGGTTGCGTTCAAAACTTCCTTTTTATCCTGGATTGAACTGTTAAGGTCAGGAAAGGTTTGGGGGCTGTAAATAGATGGATATTTATCTGCCGCCATTTCACCAAATTCACCAGGCAAAGTAAAGTCAACATCGCCCAAATAATTTTCGATGTCATAAGTTGAAAAATACTCGTCTACACTTTCTTTATTTTGGCTAGAGCGTGCATTTTGACTTGTAGCAACGCTCGACAATTTTGCCCCTCCCACATCACAAAAAATCAAGCAAATCGCCAATATCAATCCCAAAACTGGAACAAAATAAATTAACTTTTTTGGCATAGTCTCCTCCTAAAATTTATTATACATAAAAGCATGTTTTTGTCAATATAAAATTTTTTATTTTTTTATTATTTTTTTGCATAAATGACGCTAACTTATCGCAACAATTTTAGATTTTAAATAATCTTTAAAAAATCGTATTTTTTATATGCAAAATCCCTATCTTCCTCCTTTAAACAGTGGATATTTTACAGGTTTTGTGCTATAATTGATTACAGTGAGGTGAAAATGCAAAAAATTAGAAATATTGCAAAAAAATTAAACATCAAAAACAATCAAATTATTCAATATGGCGAGTATATGGCAAAACTTAAAAATGTAGTTGGTGACAAAAATGGAAAACTTATTCTAGTCAGTGCCATGACCCCTACAACCGCCGGTGAAGGCAAGACGACAATCGCAATTGCATTGAGTGATGCCCTTAATTTTATAGGATACAAAAGCGTTTTATCTTTGCGAGAACCTTCACTTGGTCCTGTTTTCGGAATGAAAGGAGGTGCAACGGGGGCGGGCAAGGCGACAGTAGAGCCAAGCAATGAAATAAATTTACATTTTACTGGCGATTTTCATGCTTTGACAAGTGCAAACAACCTTTTGTGTGCCCTTCTTGACAACTCGATATTTCAGGGCAACCCTTTAAATATCGACCCCGAAAGAGTAGTGTTCCCTCGTGCAATGGATATGAACGATAGAAGTTTGCGAGACATCGAAATCGGCCTTGAAAATTTAAAAGGTCAGGAGCCCCGTAAAGACCATTTTGTAATAACATCAGCATGTGAAATTATGGCGATTTTATGCCTTGCAAAGGATTTTCAAGACCTTAAAAGAAGACTTGGAAACATTCTTGTCGCTTTTGACAAGGAAGGCAAGCCCGTTTATGCAAAAGATTTAAAGGCGCAGGAGAGCATGGCTATACTTTTGGCAAATGCCTTCTATCCAAACCTCGTGCAAACTCAAGCAGGATATCCGGCAATCATTCACGGCGGACCTTTTGCAAATATCGCACATGGCTGCAGTTCGGTGGTTGCGACTAAAACTGCATTGTCACTAGGCGACTATTGCGTCACAGAAGGAGGCTTTGGTGGTGACCTTGGGGGTGAGAAATTTTTAAGCATAAAATGCCGAAACCTTAAAAAAGTTCCAACATGTGTAGTCGTCGTTGCGACTATAAAAGCGATAAAATTGCACTCCCAAAATTCCGTTTTAAGTGAAGGTTTTGAAAACTTAAAACGCCATCTTTTAAACTTTAAAAATGTCTTTTCGCTCACTCCAATTGTCGCCCTAAATCATTTTAAGGGAGACAGTCAAAAGGATATAGATGAGGTCATCTCCCTTTGCAAACAACTTGGAGTATCTTGTCATGTCTGCTATCCTTATGAAAAAGGTGGCAAGGGCTGCATAAGTTTAGCGCAGGAAATTTCCACATTGAAAGAGCCAAAATCAATGACTTATCCATATAACATTGAAGATAAGCCAGAAGAAAAAATTAAAAAACTCAACAACAAAATTTATGGCGGAAAAGATGTAGAATTTTCAGAAGAAGCACTTGCAGAACTTCAATCTCTGCCTGAGGAATGCAAAACTTATCCCGTCGTAGTCGCAAAAACTCAATATTCTTTCTCGGACGATGCAAAACTTTTAAATGCTCCCAAAGATTTCACCCTTCATGTCCGAAGAATTGAAATTAAACATGGCGCAGAATTTATTGTTGTTTTGGCAGGGAAAATTTATCTAATGCCAGGGCTTGGGAAAGAACCTAATGCCGTCAACATGTTTATAGATGAAAATATGCACATTCATAATTTAAAATAATGCGATATATCAAAGTAAAATTATAAAAAGCACCTGATTAAATAAAATCAAGTGCTTGTTTTTTGTAAATTTTCCCGTCTATTAGTTATTTATAAAACCATTTTTTCTTGGCTTTATATCGGGGATATAGCCAATTATTTTTAATATAAAAATTTATTTTTCTATCTCTTCGCCATCAATCCTATTTACAAAGATTGCCCTTTCATTATCAGAGCCAACCCAAAGCGAATCATAAACTTTTTTAAATTCATATCCCGCATATTTTTCTACAAACTTTCGAACTTTTACAAACTCCTCAAAGTTTGCATTTACAAGTGACAATATCATGGCATATTTCCCATTTGCAGTGGTTGGAATTTTATGTTTTGGAAATGTTCCATTGATAATTCCAGAAACTGTTATTCGTGGCTGCTTTGCAAAATCAAGCAATGCCCTTGCATTATCAGAGCCAATCTTATTTGCAATCAAGTTAAAATCCAAAACGCCTTTTGACTCGTAAACTATATCTGATACTTGTTCCCAGCCACGAGGGTCAATTGCATATTTAGATTCATCTTTGTCATAATCGGTGTAAAGCAATCCCCTGCTTGCAACAAATTCAGCAATGAAAGGGTGGATATTTCTTCTTGTAGGATTATCTTTTTTAGGCTTTCCTGCCCACAATAAAAAGTCTTGCATATTTGCTTTTAAATAAATGTGTCCGCTAAATCTTCTAAACAAAGGCTCTGGCATATTGTAAGCGGCTTCCGATTCCCTTGGATTGTTTCCTGCGGCAACAACCACACAGTTCTTTGGCAGTCTTCCGTAGTTTCCGTCAATTGAATGCTCAAGCACAATGTGGAAAACCAAACTTTGCTCATAAGGTCGAACATTTGTGATTTCATCAATAAAAAGGACGTGATTATGCTCTGGGTCATTTGCGCAAACCTCTTTAATTCTGGTATACCATGTTGGTTCAATCCAAAAACTCTTTCCATTTACTGGGTCAAAACCTGTTTTACCTATAATTTCCTCTGGCAAAATTCCGTCACGAAGTTGAATTTGAACGCAGTCAGGGTCAACATCTTGCACTCTTCGGCTCTTTCCGATACCACTTTGACCATGAAGCATAAATGACTTTCCATGTTCAACATAAAATTTTATTTGCTCATTAACATCAAGAGGATCGTCGCTCACCTCAATATTCCAATATTCGTCATCACCTTTTTCCTCTTGTTCATTCTCCGAATTTTCAAGTTTTGGAGCGGAAATTGAATCGGTATCTTCAAGGTCATATTCTGGAATTGCCGCTTTAGCAATATCCTCTATTGCCTTCTTTTGTTTTTCTTCCCTTTCGTCTTCCGACTGAGTTTGTTTTTCTGGCTGCTTTTCAGGTTGAACTGCTTGCCTTTCGTCAGTTTTGTCACCCGAAGTATTTTCACTTATAATTCCGTTTGTCACTTGGACTTTTTTACGTTGATTTTCTTTTATAATAGGAAGCAATTTAGGAATGTTATATTTTGAGGCCTCATTTCTGTTAAAGTCAAAAGCCATTTGCAATGCGTCAATAAATCCACAATTTGAAAAATCATAATTGATTCGTGCTGCTTTTTTAAGTTTACCATTTCCGCTATTAATGGATTCTCTTAAATTTATGCCGTTTAGGTAACTTCTTACAAGTGAATTTTGCCATAAACTGGTGTTTTTTTCATTTGCGGTATGATATTTTATATTCCCGATAAGCCCGTCCTCAGCACATAACACCATATCGTCTTTATCATTATTCCTTAACAGCCAAACAATAGGCTCAAATTTAAACCAATATGTCTTTTTGGTTAATGGTTTTGTGCCATTTTGGAAAAACCCCACACCGTTTGGCGTCGGCGAGTCAAAACGCATATAGAGTTTTCCATCATATTCGCAAACATTGCCATGCACCATGCCCGAATCATTAAATACAGCCATAAAGTCGGAAGGTATTTTTCCTGAGACCTGCGCCGCAAGAAATGAACTTTCAAGTTCGTTTGCAAGTGGCTCTTCAACAACCGTTTGAGGAAATGTAAAATCCCTAATAACAACTTCATTAATTCCCGCAGAAGTGGTGGTATTGTCATAGTCAATATTATTTTTCTCAAGCATCGAGCGTTTAACCCTAATAAGAGGTCGGGCGCATGCAACTCCCTCATTCACCTTTTGCCCCATCTTAGAGTTTCGGTTTCCACGAATGTTTATAATACCATCAACAGTTTTTAGTGTATTCGTCCAAAAAAATGTCCTGTCTTTATTGTTGAATGCACTATGCATGCCTGTTTTTGCCCCGCTTGCCACAGCAAGGTCAGATGCGCCGGCAGTGTCAGGAGATGATTTGTCAACTATTTCGGCAGGTTCGATACTCACATAATCTTCAAGTCTTATTCCATCGATTTTTATATCTTGAGGAGTAAGTAAATCTTTTAAATCCATTATAGCCCCTTTTATGGGTATATTATATCATATCAATAATTATTTTTCAAGGGTAAATTTTCAAAATGTATTGAAATGCCCTTTTTTCTGTGTTATAATATTTGCATGGTTATAAAAAATGGCGTTCTGACGCGGGTAACAGTTAATGATTTAGATTCATATGGACGATTTGTTGTGCCGATAAATGTAAAGTCAATCGGTGCTTATGCTTTTTATGGTCTTGGAGAATTGAAAGAAATCGTCATTACCAGAAATGTAAAAAACATTGGTGAATCGGCTTTTGAAGATTGCGATAACCTTGTCGATGTAAACATTGAGTCCGATATTGACACAATTGGTCAAAATGCCTTTTACTGTTGCACGAGTTTGCAAAACGTGAACATATGCTCAGTCAAAAAAATAAAAAATCATGCTTTTGACAACTGCTCCTCTCTTCACTCGATAATTTTACCAAAAGGTCTTACTCAAATTGAGGATTTTTGTTTCAATAATTGCACAGTTCTTGACAAAATTATGTTGCCAGATACTTTGCGTTATATAGGAATGAACGCTTTTGCAAATTGTAATATGCTTAGTTTTATAGAACTACCTGACGACTTAACCTTTATGGGAACAAGTGCTTTTGTAAATTGTGTTTCACTTTATAAAGTAAAACTTCCACAAAGACTTGAAAAGATTTCGGCAAATGCTTTTTACAATTGTCGCCGCCTTGAAGAAGTTGAGTTCGGAAAAAGGCTAACCTTTATTGATGAGCGCGCCTTTTCAAGAAGCAACATAAAAAAATTAACATTCCCTAAAACGCTTTTGAAAATAGGCAAGAATGCTTTTGCGGACACCTTCGCCCTTAGCGAAGTCACATTTGATGAAGGTCTTAAAGAACTTGACGAAAACTCATTCCACTCGGCAGATATAGAAAAACTTGAGCTACCCCAGTCCCTTGAATATATCGGGGTTAACGCTTTTAGCAGTAATAATTCGCTGACAAAATTAAACCTGCCATCAAATCTTCAACTTGTAAGCGAGTATGCATTTGCAAATTGTAAAAATCTTACATCTGTAAAAATGCCTTGCGGTGAAATGAGTCCTTTGGCGTTTTATGGGGCTGATAATTTAAATGAATTGAGTTTTGGCGAAAACTGCAAAATTCCAAATATGGATTTGCTTGTCAGCAATTTCCATTATTTGAATAAAAGAGATGGAGGCTTTGTGCTTGAAAATGTTGCTGCAAACGATGGCATCGCAACTCACCTTTTTTCAAAAATTAATCCTTTGATTATTACAACCTGTTGGGACAAAAAAAATAAGATTTTAAAGGAAATTAAAAACGAAAAAATTGCAATCCTATACGATACCCTTTTTGAGAATATGACTCCCGAACAATTTAACGATTTTGTAGACAATAAAAACATGAAGTTCTTCAATCAACTTTGCGCTTTAAACGTCATTGGGCATGCCTTTGAATGTCTTTGCAAAATCTTTTATAACCTTGGCGGGTTTAATTATCCCGTTCAAGAAACAAGAACGAGTAAAAGTGGAAATAAAATCACTCAAACCGTAGATTACGCCCAGATTGCCGGAGAATTTTTAAAGGAAAAAATAAGTCGCGGCATGCTTGACGATGACACCATTGTTAAGACTTTTTGGGAAATGAAAGCGGACGGATTTAAAAGAGATTTTGCAAGATTTTTTGTTCATAATTTTGACGCGCTTATGGCGGCAGAAAATGGCGAAAATTTCATCGCCCGATGCTATAATGACTTTGAAGCCGTTCAACGATTTAACACTTCAAATAAGGGAAGTCAAAGACAACTTGCCCCTACAATATCCAAGTTTATTGAATACTTTAATTTTACAAATTTCATAGGTGTAAACGAGGAAAATTCTTTCATCGCCGACGCCATTTCTCCTTTCTTCAAAACACAAAGTGCTTTCCAACTTGCACTTAAAGTCTATGATGAACGAAAGGCAAACAAAACTCCTGAGCACATTTTAAAAGTAGCACTTTCCGAAAAGCCATTTAAAAAGATTGATAAACTTTCAAATGATATAAAACGCGAGGCTACAGGTGCTCTGCAAAACATGGTAGACGCCGCCGAAGATGCTTTCACTTATGAATGGCTGTCTAAAAATGACCCTCTAAATCTTATTGTGGGTAAACTTTGCAATTGCTGTGCCCATCTTGAAGGTGTGGGATATGGAATAATGCATGCGACAATCGTTCACCCTAATGTTCAAAATTTGATTGTGCGAGACGAGAAGGGCGAAATAGTCGCAAAGGCAACTTTATATGTAAATAGGAAAAACGGATATGGAGTTTTTAACACTTTCAAAATTCACCCTGCCCACACCTCGCAAATGGAAGCAATCTATAAAAAGCTGATAAAAGGCGCAAAGGCATTTATAAGAGAATACAACAAAGAAAATCCCGACAACCCTCTGACAAAAATGACAATAGGAAAAGGCTTTAATGATTTTGAAGAGATTTTAGACCAAAAACTAAAACCTGTAGACCAAGTCTTAACTCCTATCGATTACAGTCGATTCGGTATTGACGGGAAGAAATATGAGGGCGACAGTTACAAGGAACAATATTTACTTTGGGAAAAAGATAAAGATTAAAAATGGACAAATAAAATAATTTTATTAAACCAATAAATCGCCGTAATTACGGGGATAAAAAATATTTATTTTATTCAAAAATTTTAATTAAATTTTCTAAAAAACCTCAACTATAATGAAATGCTTAAAAACATATCATTCGTTGAGGCTTTTTAAAGTTTTGTTAAAATTTTCATTAAATCGTTAAAATCCGATGAGTCCTCGATTACGAAGTGCCATTTTTCACGATTTGCATAGTCCGCTTTATTTGGATTAAAACAAATCGTCACACAGCCCGATG
>CANQBU010000011.1 GCA_947589615.1 uncultured Clostridia bacterium
AATACATTTTAAATCTATAACTAGTTTACTCCCCCCCCCGAAGATAATCTGAAACTTGTAATTTTTAAAGAGGGAGTATTACTTGTGTCTTAGTTAAACTTTCTTCTTGCTTTGACTTTGGCGTGATTACTAACTCCTTGTTTCATTTTGCCTTTCGTCGTTTTATGGTTGGTAAAGTCCTCACAAAAGTCAAATGGAAGAAAAATATAGCTTAAGCACATAATAATTTTACCCCCCCCCGAAATTTGTCAAGCAATTTTGCAAAGTTTTTTAATTTTAATTAAAAAATTTAGTCAGATAGAAATATCTGGCTTTTTTTATGCTCTCTTTCAAGAAATTTCTAAGACAATATTTTTCTTCTTTATCATTGACTTTTGCTGGTTATAAAAACTAGAAACTTGCTATTCCCAGACTTTACTTTTTGTTGGTTTTCGCCGAAAGGCAAAATAAAACAAGGAGGTGAAAAATGGATACAGAAAGAAAAAGAGTTAAGTTCAGTTTAACTAAGTTCACCAAGAAAGGAAATTTTAGATTTTCTGGATATGGTGAAATTGACAACGAAAACTTATACACTCCTGACAAGGTTTACGAAGATTGTATAAGATTCTGTCATAAAGTTATTAACTCAACTAACGACTTCAAAGGTAGCTTTTCAGAGTTTGAAGAAATCGAATTTGAAAACGAAAAACATCAACTCGTAAACTTCGAAATTGAAAATTGCTATCAGCTTTGGTTTAGAATTTTAAACAATTAAAAGGAGTGAAAAATGGAAATTCAAAACTATTACTTAAAAGAATTTAATTACTTTGATGGTGAAAATGATATTACATTTAATATCTTAGATGTCAACACCGAAAAAATGACAATTACTCTTGCAGTAACAGATCAAGGAAAAATCTATGTAATTGATGAATTGCTGTTTAAAGACGAAAATCAAAATCTGTATTTTGAATATGGTCTAAACTTTGAAAAAATTAAATTAAACGACTTTGAAACAGTCGAAGATTAAAGGAGAAAAAAATGAAAAACAAAAATATGTATAAAATGATTTTAGATGAAAGTATAATATCAAATAATTCTTTGATATTTGTTAAATTAAAAGACTATGAAAATTTAAGACAATATAACAGTGAAAAATTCTCAAAAATATTAGCAAATAAATGTGTATTTGTAAATGAAGATAATTGTAGAGTTGAGGCTAGATTTAATCCTCATATTAGTAATCTACTTATAGAACAAAGATGCGATAACTATCGAATTGATGGTTTTAGTAATTGTGTTTTAAAATACAACTCAATCTGTATAGACAAAAGACGAGAATATAAAATCGACTTTGATATGGGCATTATTTCAAGAAGTTTAAATAAAAACGAAAGAATTTGTAAGTGTTGTAATTCAATAGTTGACAAATCTCAAATAGTTGGTGCTTACTGCGAAAAATGTTTGACTGAACCAGGAAGTCTTGCATATAGATTTTCTTATCATGGTTATAACGAACCCTACACCATTTTTGAAGATGTGGATCAAAGCAAAGTTGCACTTTTTGGAGCAGAAATAGAAAGAGATTATCTTGCTGGATATTCATACTTTAATGACGATTTAAAACACGCGTGTATTGGAGCAGTTAAAACAATATATGGAAATAAACTAAATTCATTTAATGTAGAACGAAAAGCAGTATTTATGAAAGATGGAAGTTTAACCGAAGATGGAATAGAATGGATCACCTTCCCTCAAACATACAAAACCTATAAAAAAGAAAAAGAAAAAATAGATGAGGTATTACAAACAATGAAAAAATTTAATTTTGGAAATAGCAGAAAGGCTGGCAATCATATACATATAAATAGAAAATTCTTTGGCGACACTGACCAAAACAAAGATGATAGCAGATTTGCAGGTGCAAAAATGGCATTACTTATAAATGAGTTTTGGAAAGAATTTATTGCAATAGCAAAACGAGAGGAAACCGGCTACACACAAAAACCTTCACAAAACAAAAATGATAAGATATTTTCATTAGTTGCAAAAACAATATGTGATGAATGCAATCACGCGGTTGCAGTAAATTTACAACATAAACAAACAATAGAAATCAGAATCTGGAGCGGAATTGACAATGCTTCAGATTTATTATTATATCTTGATTTAACTCAGGCTCTTGCAACCTTTGCAAAAAAGAAATCTCTTGAAACTTGTCAAAAGGCAAAACTAGAAGATATATTTGTTTATCTCGTAGACAAAAAGGAACACTTGCAAGAAATTAAAACAAGACTTAACGACAAAAACATTACAAAATACAATAACACATTAGACAAAATGATTGAGGAGGCGTAATATGTGTATCATAGCAATAAAACCTAAAAATATAGAAGCTCCAAGCAAGGAAACATTTAAAAATATGTTCAGAGCAAATCCAGATGGTGCGGGAGTTGCATTTAATCTTAATAATAAACTTTACATAATAAAAGGACTGATGACATTCGATGAATTTTGGCGTGTCTGTGAAAAAATACCTGTTGAAAGTTCAGCAATCTACCACGCTAGAATATCTACTAGTGGTGGAATTTGTCAAGAGCTTACTCACCCATACTTGCTTGATGAAAATATTTTCAATCAGCGAAAAATATATACAGAAGTCAAAAAAGGAATTGCAGTTGCTCACAACGGAGTGTTTAGTGAATTTGACAAAAAAGAATTTAATAACGACACAACTCAATTCATATCCACATACCTAGTTCCATTAAATAAACTCGAAAGAAGAGCATTTAAAAGTATTTTAGATGATGACCTTGATAAGATTATAAATAAACTTTGTGGATACTCAAATAAACTTGCGATGATTGATGAAAAAGGCAACATCAAGAAATATGGAAGTGGTTGGATATTTAAAAAAGGCGTTTATTATTCAAATTACAGTTTTGAGTCCTATTATCATACAAATTTTCTTTATGATGATATGGACTCTTTTTGTTTATCTAAAAAGCACAAACTTGACGCCAAAATTCAATATTTAATTGAAAATGATCCATATTTTGAAGATGCTTACGAGAGCATGAAAGCATACATGACCGACGAGCAAATTTACGAATATTACACAAAAGGTTTATTTTAAGGAGGAATTATGAAAACAACAGTAGAACAAAGAAAAGAAAAAGCAATAGAATTATTGCAAAAGTTAGATATATATAAGCCATACATAAAAGGCTTCAAAGAAAGCAACGAGATTTGTTATTACGAAAGATTTGCAGGCTTTTGGGCTTGGCAAGATGAAGAACTTACAAAAAAGATTAAAGAAATTGAAGAAAAATATCATTGCACCGTTTATGCAGTTACTCATGAATATGCAGAATTTGGAGAATGTTTTGACTTGCTCATTGTTCCAAATGACAGCGATGATTGGCAAGATTTAATTTCAAACTACAATCAAAACACATTTTATGCTTTTGCTTATGTTTGGAATAAAGATGATGATTATTGCTCTGAATTTGGAGATATTCTTATTCAAAGTGCATTCGGCGGAATAAGGAGGATAGGATAATTGATAAAAAATAAATATGGATATAAGCTTTGCGATAGTAACGGAAAAATACATTTAGTTACAAACAGTTTATGGATTGCAAAACTTGAACAAGAACAAAATTCAAATTTAGATATATACCCTGTTAAAAATACTTTGAATATTCAAAACTTTGGAGAGGTTGTCCGTTTAGAGATTACCTCTTCGATTTTTTAAAAAGGAGGAAAAATGATTAAGTTAAATTTAGAAACTAAAACAAAAGAACAAGAAATAATCAAACAATATTTAGAAGAAAATGTCAGCGAAACTCTTGCAGACAAAATAAACAATAGTGTCAAAATCACAAAAGACAATAAGATTTTAATCAACAAAAAAGACTTAAATACTTTTATGAAATATGCCTGTGAAGAAGCGAGAAAGCAAGCAGAAAAAGATGTAAATTATGCCTGCATAGGAGATGAAATCGTGTTTGCATGGGCAATACATTACTTTGAAGAAGACACAATCGAGGGAAATCTTTATAACGAAGATGGAACAGAATTTAAAACTGTAACTCCTAAGACCACTCCAAAAGTTGAAGCAAAAACTAAAAAGGTTGAAAATAAGCAACCTACCCTATTTGACTTCATGTCAGATGAAAAAACTCTTGAGGAAAGTCAAATAATTCAGCATGAAAATTACAAAGTCGATTTAAGCACGGGAGAAATTGTAGAAGAAACTTTTGATAAAGAAACTGCAATTTTACTCTCGTCTATGCTTGAAGGAAAATTAAAATTTGGTGAGGTGTAAAATGTTTACAGAAAAGGATATTAAGCCGATACCAAAATATATAGAAAGACTAATAAAAAAGTCGTATTTCAATAGTTATTACAAATATTCAAGGTCGACTTACTTTTACTCTTATTTAACAAATATCAAAGGCGAACTTGCACTTATTCATGTAGCAGTCAAGCAACAAAATAAAACTTTGCACATGAAACAAGTTATCGTTCATTCTATACACTCAAAAGACTGCTATATAAAAGACATAGTTTACTACTATATACGAGGATATATTGTCGGTTGGTATAATGAAGGTTTGTCAAAATATAAAAAGTGGTATGAAGATGGAACATGGGATTACAACTATGATAAATATTTTAACATTCATGCCCCTATTGTAAATCTTGACTTTATATCAAAACAGAAAAAATATAAATATAGTCTTGCTGAAAATTTTGACTCGCAGCACATAATGAAATATTTAAGACTTTATGAAAATTATCCACAAGCTGAATATTTGATGAAATTAAAACTTTTCAATTTAGCAATGAGTAAACAAATTCTAAGTAAACTTGAAAAAGACAAAGAATTTAGAAAATGGATAATAAAAAATCAAACAGATATTTCTCTTTATGGACTTTATATTTCAACTGTTTTGTATGCCTATAAACATAACGAAACAATAGAAAATGCTCAAAGATTTCAAACCTTTATTAAATCATTCTCAAAAAATGATAATTACAAAAGGATTAAAGACTTGTTTGATGGAAATATTAGGAAATTTTATGATTATATAGTTAAGCAAAATACAAATGAAAGTTCTTACATTGATTATTTAGATGCTTGCGAATATCTACATATAGATATGAGTTTGGAAAAGAATAAAATTCCTCATGAATTTAAAAAATGGCATGATATTCGAATTGATGAATATGCTACTGCGCAAGCGATAGCCGATAAAAATAAAAGGAAAGCGTTATATAACAAATTTTCAAAAATTGCAAGTAAATATCAATCTTTAGAAAGAAATCTAAATGATGACTTCGTTGTAATCATTGCAAAAAGTCCAAGAGATTTAATTAGCGAAGGCGAAAAATTACAACACTGCGTAGGCAGAATGAATTATGACCAAAAGTTTATAAATGAAGAAAGTTTAATCTTCTTTATACGAAACAAAGACAACTTAAATACGCCTTTTGTTACACTTGAATATTCGCTACAAAATCATAAAGTGCTTCAATGTTATGGCTTTAATGATACACGCCCTAACAAAGATGTTTTAAATTTCGTAAAAAAAGTTTGGCTACCTTACGCCAATAGAAAAATAAAAAAGGTAGCATAAAAAGGAGGAAAAATATGAATTATTATAGAATAACGGGTTACTGCCCTGAAAATGATTTTTGCTTTATTGTCGATTCAAATGGTATGTTTGATGAGTTATGGAAATTTAGCTCATATCTAGTAAAAAGAGGTTTAAATATTTTAGAAGTTTCAAGGCTAGAAAAAATAATCGACTTAAACATTAAACAAACGCCAGAAGATAAAGGCCATATAATCTTACAAGCAAATGCCAACGGCAAACCAGAATATATGGAAAAAGAAATAAACGGAATTAAATACAAAGCAATTAAAGTAGGAAATAAAATTTACATACCAAATAAGGAGGAAAGAATATGAATATTTTAAAAGAACTTTATTACGGGAAAATAAGTGAAATTGATAGAAGAATGAGACCTATCCCCGATCCAAAAACAAACAAAGAACTCTTAGCCTATGAAGAACTTAAAAATAAATTATCAAACGAAGATTTCGAACTGTTTACAAAATTCTTTGATTTATATCAAACAAGAATAGATAAAGAACTCGAAGAAAAATATATACAGGGATTTAAAACAGGCCTTCAAATAGGCGTAGAAAGTAGTAAAATCAAACTATAAAAAACAAAGCCGGGAGCAAAAACTCTCGGCTTATTTTATGTTATTTAATTACTTTTTTAAAGTATCTAATATATTCACCACTCCATATCTTATCCTTTCTCCAATACTTACCTAAATCCAAAATTGGATTTGCTTTTATTAATTTTTATGTTATAATAAATTCATATTGGAGTAATTATGAAACAAAAAGAAATAGAGTTGAAACTATTGCGTATCGAAATTTTGGCTTTTTATAAAACCTACACAATGTTAAAGGAAGATTATGATAATCACAATAAAGATTTTCAGGATTTGAATATTCCTGACGAACAAATTGCTGCATATGTAGATGTTTTTCCTTCATTAGTTACAAACGGTTGTTTCTCAGCCGAATTATGTCTTAAATATATTTTTACAGATTCAAACGTTTCATTTTATAAAGGTGAAAAAGGGCATGATTTACTTGAACTATACAATTTATTTTTCAACATAAATTGCAAAAAACTAAAAAATCACTACAATGAACTTTTTACACTATTAACCGCAAATCATAGTCAAAATGAATCCACCATTAATAAAAATTTACAAACCCTTTCAAAAATATATACCAATTATAGAAACATGTGGAGTTATTTAACTACACACGATGGGCTTGGTCTTAACTATGGCTTCTTTACTTTCTTTGTTGAAACATTATTTGACTATGTTATAAACAAAATATAAATAAATCCATATTTTAAATTTTTTGTGAAAAAGTAAAAAATGGAAAAATAGGAATAATATAAAACTCCGTTTCGTTTAAGTCAATTTTATGATTAAGATCTTTTTTATGCCCTATAAAAGTTTTTTTGTCAAACTCTCTTGCAGAAATTACATAATCAACATTAGAATTATCTATAATATTTTGAAATTGTAATGTGTCAGTTAAAATGACTGGTTCTCCTTTGGAATTTTTGTTCTTTAAATAAAAAGTTCCCATATTTGTTTTATCTTCTACTAAAAATATAATTATTATTTTAGCTGGATGTATTTTTAAATTATCTATAATTCGTTGTTTATAGTTTTTGATATTTGCTTCATGATTTCTAAATGAATCTTCAAAATTACTTATAAAATTATCTCGATACTTATCCCCATTTTCTCCCATTTTAATAATAATCTTATCATCACATTTTTTATAGTAT
Source organism: uncultured Clostridia bacterium (assembly GCA_947589615.1). Lineage (GTDB taxonomy): Bacteria > Bacillota > Clostridia > Christensenellales > UBA1242 > Caccovivens. The sequence goes on from CANQBU010000011.1 coordinate 7,383, forward strand.
CCCTGCTCTATCATTTTTGTGCTCTCATAATAAACATTATTTGATTTTTCAATTTCTTTTTGAACTTTATGATATTTATCATTGAAATTTTTACACAATGTTGAGCCAACTGATTTATTGTTTTTTATTATTAATTCAGAACAGTCAATTCTAAAATGTTCGAAAATAATAAGTGTTAAGTTGTTGCTATCCCAGTAATAGCCATCAGGTCTTTCAAAGTCAGTTGCACTTTCAAGCCAATTACATACATCTGCATTAGCGTTATTGTTTTTTAAAAAGTTTAAGTATTTCGTCCTAAAAATTGATACCTCTTTTGCCATTTTTAACTCCTTAGTCTTATTTTATTGATTCAATGAATGCAATTTCATCTGAGGATAATCGGTTTTTGTAGTCAGCTATTTTTTCAATAATTAGTTTTGCTCCTTGAGATCGCAAAAAATTTTCAGCATTTATATATGCTTGGTCATAAGTTTTTGGTGGTTGCGTGTTAACCTTATTCCATATTGTTGACTCTACTAAGTATTTTTCTCTTAATGTAGAAATATGTTTCTGCATTAATTGATATTGTCCGGTTTGATAAAACCATCGTAAATTTAACACCTCGTCGCAAAGATCAAAAATCTCTTTTACATCTTTAAATTTCTCAAAAATTTCTAAATAATCATTCATTATTTTTACTCCATTGGCTTAACATTTGTTTCGATAAAATCAATTTCTTCTTGTGAAAGTCCATACTTTTTATAAAGTTGTTGGTCTATTTCCGAAATTGATTTTGACCAATCTATATCAGAATTTTCGGTAAAGTCTTGTAAAGGAATATAAGCCCAAATAGGAGCTGCATTATGTTGAGTTTTTTTTAATATGCCCAGTAATAATCTTACAAGTTTTGTTTTAATGTATTTTAAGAGATATTCTGCTTCTATTTTGGCAACAAATCTACCAATACTAATAAATGTAGGGGTAGATGATTCTTGTGGCCCTAGAATAATTGGAGAGCTTAATGTTTCGCCTAATACTCCAGAACCATTTGATTCTGGTATGACCACCTTAAAATAATTTATGTTATTAGTTAGTGGGTACCTTGGTTCCATATAATCTTTTAAAATCCATCGATAACATCTATCACCATTAGATAAACCAAGTAATTTATAATAATTATCACTATAAGCAGGGGACTTTGTTTCAAATGCATATGGCAAAACATCAAATGTGGAAGATTTAAGTTCAAATTCTTCGTTTGGAGACAATTTTTCTACATTTGGATGATCTATTCTTATTGCTTTTAATCTATCAGAAATAGATTGCGGATAACATTCTATAAATTTCTTTGTAAACTTTAAGTCTGACCTTCCACCGAAAATAATAGAAGACAAATTGTTCTTTTTATCCTTATTAAAATGAGACGCAATATTTTTCAACCGCTCGCCTGGCACGAATTCTTTTATGGCTCCAAAATTTTCGTTTTTATCGTAATATAAAATTGCGACACCTCCCTTTATATCTATTCTAGGGAAAATTTTTGTAGCATCTTGTTCAAACATTACAACCTTGATGTGGGCATTGGATAACATTTTTTTATTCCATTCTTTCGGCGTCAATCCTGTATTAAATAAAAATCTTGCAGGCGATATTAAAGAATATCTATCAGATAAACTTTCTGCAACATTGTAAAAATAATTATAAACAGCTCCATAACGGTTGTTTACGCTCGTAGAATCTTGATATGGTGGATTGCCAACTATTGCATCGAATTTCATTTTTCCCTCCATTTTCTTATCATTCATATTCCATGTTATTGCATTTGATAGTGCACTTACAAGTTGTTCATTTTTATTTTTTAATTTATTAATAATATCTTCTTCAACATGTATGTTTGCTTTATAATCCTTAAAGCCAACAAGTGTTCGTTGAGTGATCTTTTTAGCCATTTCTGTCTTACACAAAACAAAAATATTGTTTTCAACTGTTTCACGCCAATAATCTTTGTTTGTTGCTAGTGGACTATTAATCTTATTTCTATAAATGCTATATACCATATACAATGGATACAAACCTGTTTTTGAATTAATTTCAAGAATTTTAACTTGCGGATTATTGAAAATATCTCGTGTTACTTGTCCTTGATTTATAAATCGTGGTTCTTCAATTTCCTCAGAATAATCCTCGTTATAGAAATTATATCCACCGAAGCAATCCCCTATATGCATATTCACAACTCGCCAAGGCGTTAAAACGGTTTCCTTATCAGGATTTTTAAACTGAGCAAATATTTGAGAAAGCCTAGCAATTCTTTCTTTTGGTGGCATGTTATCAGCATTTCTTACACTTTCTCTAATCCTTCTGCCGCAGGCTTCAAAAATATCTTTATCATAGTATTTTTTAAAATCATTGAACATTGGCTTTGTCACGCCTTTTGGCATAAATTCAGCCCAGGAAGCATCATCAACTTTGCTCGCAAAATTATCTATAGTAATTGTTTCATTATCCTTAACATCAGCTCCATAAATCATAAGCGGAATTCTGATAGAAATACCTCTAAGAATTGATATTGCTGTTTGTTTTTGTTGCTGTTGCTCTTTTCTTTTTTCAAGTAAAGCCTTTTCTTCAGGAGTTAAAAAATCTTTTTTCTTCTTTTCTATTCGTTTTAATTCTTCATACTCTTCTTTGGTTAATCCTTGTTTATTAACATCGACCTCTTTTTGTTTCTTTGTTGGTTTTGTTGTTCCTATAATTTCTCTTAGGTTATTAAATTTTTCTAATTCTATTCCATCAAGTTTTAAAAGTTCATCATTGTAAAGTTTGCTATCTTCAAAACCGCTACTGATAACTTTGTCTATTTCAATCTTCTTTAATTGTTGCAATAAAGAATTTACATCATAGTAAGACATTTTAGAACCATCAATTCCTATTACAGGGCAGAAATTCAAAAAGTTGCCTAAAATAATCCTTTCTTCATCAGTGGTTGTTCCTGCTTTATATGATAATCTTGATGCAGAAGCGGCAACTTTCAAAGCTCTATCTGGTGCAAAATCAAAGACATAGCAATGTTCTTTTATTTTTCCATTAATATTTCCCGGAGATTGAACACGAAAAATTGTTTGTAAATAACTTGATGGAGAAGTTGAATAAGATCCTGCAAGCATCAATACACAAGTCCATTCTTTTATTGTTACCCCTGTGGTTAATTTTCCACATGATAAAGTTATTGTGTAACCATCTGGTCCAACTTCTTTTATCGCTTTTTTAACTTTTGTTAAAGCATCTGCATTTTCTTCTTCTGCATCACCATCACCAGCAACATTGACAATTTTAAAAGCACTTGAACCAAATATAAGGTGATTGTTTAAAAGTTTGCTTAATGCAGCTGCCTCTTTTACCCCAGGTAACATCCAAAGAGAGTGTCTAAAATATTTCCGATATTCTTCTGTTGAATATGGATAATTTGAATCATCGTCTTTCTTTGTTAAAAGATTAAGAAAACTAATAATATCTTCTTCGTGAACAAAATCTCCCACGCTTTTTCCTTGTGGAATCCTATTTAAGTCTTTTTCAATATCACCAGTCCATACTCTGAAAAATTCTCTAAAATTAAATGCTTTATCTTCTAAATCTACATAAGCAGAATTGGTATAAATTTTGTTGAGATTATAGGTATAAATTGTCATATCAGGAAGTTCATCATAAGGATTTCTAGTGTCACCATATTTATCCCACCAAGTTTTCTTAGCATCTTGCTCCATTACATAATCCCATGTAAAAACTTGATTTTTCTCGGGAAATTCATCAATAATATTAAAAGGTGTGCCAGATAACAATAGTGTTTTTGAATTTGTTCCATCTGTTCTTTTAATGATATTTTCTAATACTGCTGTTCCTAATGTTGTCAATGTTCCCTCGTGCGCCTCATCAATTACTACAAAATCCCAATCTATAGAAAATATTTCATTATTTTTATCAAAATTTCCACCAACTTTTTTTGAGCCTCTTAAATCCTGAATAGATGCAAAATACACAAAGTTTTCCGCTTCATTTACAAGGTTTTCAAAACTTAAACCATTTTTCTTGCTGCCAAATTTATAATCTGTATCATAAAATATTTTATCAAAATCATCATACCAGCCCTCGTTTACGACTGGTCTATGTGTCAAAATTATTGTTTTCCTGAATTTCATGCGCTTGACAACTTCTAGCGCACATAACGTTTTGCCAAAACGCATTTTTGCATTCCAGAGCATTCTATCGCCTTTCTGCAAATATTTTTCTGACTGCTCAATGGCTAATTTTTGATCTGGTCTAAAAATAACTGGATTTCTATTTTTTGTTATTTCATTGCTATTCAAAGAATGTCTGTTTTCTTTAACGGCACGAATGGCGTTTTTTGCCGTTTCCAAATCCGTTTCATACCATTCAAGCGCTTTTCCGCGAATATCCTCAAATTGTTTCTTGTTTATTCCGGAAGCAGTTAAAACTTCACCAACATCATAATCTCTAAATGCCTTTAATTCGTTATCTTTATTTTGAAAAACTGCAATTTCTGTATGTAATAATTCATAACTAATACCAGCTGTTCTTGTGTATCCATCAATTCTCTCTTTTGCCGCTTTGTTCAGCAAAAAGCAATTTGGAGGTAAATCTTTCCAATCTTTTGCATCAACTGAAGTATCTCCAACTTTAACAAGTCCCTTATGCCTTTTATCATTAATTCTAAAAATATAAATTAATTTATATTCGAATGTATTTTTAAATTCTATCATTAATTTCTCCTATTTAATAGATTAATAAATTTAATAGACCTATTCGTTTCCCAATTCATAACTTTGGAGTAAATGCCTGTATGTTTATTTGGATTATTCTTTAAGCAGCCGGGACATTCTTCAGTTTGCGTTTCATCGTCAAATAAAGATATTTGCATTTTTGGAACAGGCTTACAACTATCAGGTATTACAAACTTCAATCCGTCCATTTGAAATATATTCCAGGAAATTATCTTTGAAATTTCTTCTAAATATTCTTTTATAGGAAAAACTCCAAATCGTTCAACATAATAATCAATAAAAGTAAAAAGTAAATTCTCGCGTGCAATTAATAAACTATCCCCCTGCCACTCAAAGCCATAAATAGACTTAAATGCTTTTACTGCCCATTCATACCACTCTTGTTCATGTTCTGTGTTCTCATTAACTATTCGAAGTTTCCTATCTAATAGTCCTATTCTCTCATTTATTTCAAGCCATTTGCCGGTTACAGTATCATATCTACTAACAAGATAAGGGGCCTCACCGCATGATATTTCAAGCCTATTTTCTAAGACATAATCCTGCCACGTTTTGCCTTCTGGGAATAAGATTTTGTCATTTATAACTTGCCATGTTTTATCTTTTTCAATATTAAATACATTTTCCTTGCAAAACCAAGCATTGTCTATTAAATTGTTTTGAGCATTGCATACCCATGAAGGTGTAAAAACTTCTGCTTTCTCTTTTACACGAATATTCTGTTCTCTCTTTGATTTTTCAACTCTAGGCTTAATTACCAAGCCATTTCTACCAGTGATCGACTTAATAGTTATATTGTCAAACGGATAATAACCACTTCCACGCGTCTGATAATTGTCTGTTGCCCAAATGATATTTTTATTTGAAGAACGATCTTTTAGTAAAATTTCTAAAAGCTTATCATCAAGTTGATAAATATAATTTTCTTTAATGTCAACTTCTTTTTCTTCCACTTTAACCTCGTAATACAAAAAGTATTATAGCATATATAATTAGAAATCCTAATTAAATTTTTATATTATTTTGAAATTAATTTAATTTTTTGATATTAAAACTTATATAAAAAATTATAATTGTCCTTATCAAAGGTTTTTAGGGACAACTCTTGTTTTTCTAAAAGTAATATAGCATAGATGCTGTCCTAAAAAACGGATTTCAAAATATTTAATTTTTCATGAACGGTGCAGGTTTTAACTGAGTGATTAAAGTTCCTTTTTGATAGAAAATACTTTCAAACCTTTCAAGTTCCGATTGCATCATATCTTGCAACAAAACATTATTTTTATAATCAAATGCGACCATTGAATTTATGCTATTCACGATTTTTTTAGGCAAAATTTCAAAGTTATAAGTTGCAAAAACAGGAAAAATTCCAAATTTGTGTCCGTTTTTAAAAATTTTTACCAATGTTTTTCTTGTTTTATAATCTTCGATGAAATATTCGGCCGATTCATCTATTATAAAAATTGTGATATGTTCACTTTCTTCATTTTTAATTGTTTTGCGAAACGATTCTAAAATGGTTTTCGCATCCTCCATTTTGGTTATAACATTTACATTTTTATTATCTGTAAATTCGACTCCCTTAGGGTCAAAAACAATAATTTTTATATTCTTTTCTTGTAATTTTTCAATAATTGACTGCAAAAATACTGTTTTCCCTGCTCCTACATGGCCTACAACTAATAGATTTTTAAGATCGGAAAGTTTTTCCTCAACAACCTTCCCGCCTATCATTTCTCCGATTTTTAATTTTAACTCTTCCATTATATTCTCCTTTATTTAAAATAATATTGTCAACATAGACTTTTCGGCTTTTATTTTTCTCATAACAATTGCGCCCTCTTTGACAAGCAGGTTGCACTGTTTTAAAATTTCTACAACACTTCCTTTTGCAATATCAACTATATAAATTACAGGTGAAGATATTTTATCTTCTATTCTAAAAATCTCACTTACATTGTCGAAATCGAATTTAACAAATTTAATTTTATAATCCTTTTTCTTTAAAAAATCAAGTAGAAATTCACTTGATAAATTGACAAGAGCATCTTTGCACAAAATATCAAAAATTGTTTTATTTAATTCCTTTGCAGCCTCTTCACTAACGGACTCGTCAAATTCATCAAAAAATTTAATCTTGTCAAGTTTTAATTTTTCAAGTTTTACTTGGCCTTTTTTAGGCTTTGGAGTATCTGAATAAGACTCTTCTTCCTCTCTCAATTTTGAAGGGTCCCCTCCATAAAGATTGCAAAATTCTTCTTGCGATATTAAAACTTTTCTCGGACCATTACACATTCCTTCAATAAAGCCTTCTTCCTCTAAAATATCTACAAGGCGTGCTGCCCGTGGATAACTTATCTTAAATCTTCTTTGAATTGAAGTTGTTGTTATTTTGCCAACTGCGACTGCAAATTCCAAAATTTCGGGAAGTAGCGGTTCCCTCGCATAAAGTTCTTTTCTATTTTTTAATGTCATAAATCCTCCTCGTCTTCTAACAGTTCCTCAATATCAGCAACTTCTTCGACTGTTAAATCATTTTTGTTGTGCATTAGCCACTCAAAGTCCTCATGTTCCTCTTGATTTTTAACAGGTTTTTTATCTTCTTTAATTTCTATCTTTTTAGGTAATTTTGTTTGATTTTTAAATATTTTCTTGATTTTTTCGAGAATTTTCATGTTTTTTCTCCTATTTTTTATATTTTTCTACCATATTATTTAAAATGTTTAAAATTTTATTGCGGGTGGAAAGTGGCTCGACAACCTCCACAGACTGTCCATATTGTAAAGCCCAATAGATAAGGGAATCTTCATTGACTTTTATCTGTGCATACAAATTTCCGCCCTCAAAATATAGTCCTATTTTATTACCAAACCAGCTTACAATATCATTGACCCGTGCCTCATCTTCAATTTTGATTTTTGCATCAACAGAGTCCCCTGCGTTCATGTAAATATGCTCTCTTAAATAGTCTTTAATAGAAAAGTTTGATAGTCCAGGAAGCGAATTAAGAGGTTTAACTGGTTCATCCAAAATTTTCAAATTTGTAATATTTTCAACTTTGTAGTTTCCTAAATTATCATATTTATCATAATTGCAAACAAGGTAATAATTGCCGTGAGTGTTTACTAAGTAATAAGGATTTATCTTGTAGATTTTTCCGTCTTTCTTTGGAGAAAGTTTTTTGTCTGTGCCGTAGGAGTTATATTGAAACTGAACCTTCTTGCCCTCGCTTATCGCCTCATCCAAAAGTTCTATATTGAGAAAAAGTTGTCTGCTGTCTGTTCTAACATCATCATCTATCTTTTCAAGGTGTTTGTATTTTCGCTTGTCATAAATGCTATGATCTTTTGTAAGTTTGTCTACAAGTTCTCGTGCATATTGTGTCGGCATTGATCGGGAAGAGTAAATAGCATCGATTAAAAATCTTAGTTCTCCCTCTTCAAAATCACGAAAACCGAGATACACTCCATAATTGCCTCGCTTAATTATTTCATAGCCAAGAGAGGACAAAATATCAATGTCGCGTGCAATAGTTTTTCTTTCGAGCCTGACTTCATACTCACTATCAAGTTTATCTAAAATTTGAGAATATGTAAGCGAGTGATTTCTGTCGGTGTATTTTCTTAAAATTTCAAGCACATAAAGTGTTGAGCCTTTTTTCTCACCGTTTATCATAAACTACCTCCCGCGTAACTTTGACTTAATTGTCTCTCAATTATATCGAAGCAGTGAAATTTTCTTGCCATTCTTAGTGCCCTACATTGATTTGCAATAGTTCTGCGGATACACTTCCTATTAAACTTATCAGACACTATCTCAACATTGAAATAATGGTCATAACCGTTCCTATGATCGGACATCCTTATAGACCTTAAACATACCCCATCGGTGATATACAAATATAGCGAACATGACTTTGTGCTTTTGCTAATTTCATAACTTAGTTCTGGAAAGTCCCTTAATACTTCCTTCGCTGCTGAATCTAACCATTCAATAGACATCTTCTCCCTCCTTCACACCACTATATTAGCATAACCAATGTCCTAAAAAAAGGATTTCGCCTAGTTGTTAAAATATTTTTTAACAATTTCAAAATCCTTTTTGATTAGTTCTCTTTTTTATCATCTAGAAGCTTTTTGTCGTTTGCATTTGCTTTTGACAAAACTTTTCTTCCAAGTTCCTTTTCGTATCGCTTTCTTGTATCACCAGCGAACTTGCCTCCTCTTCTTGCAACTTCTTTATTCTCTTTAAAAGTCTCAGGCTTTTCTTTTTGAGAAAGTTCTGTTGTTGTAACCTCGGCTAGCATATTAAGGACGAGTTCGATGTTAGTCATGTTATCTCGCAGGTTTTCCTTTTTAAGACCTTTAAACTTTTTATATTCTTGAACGCTCATTCCCGACCACGCCTTTGTCATTTCGTTTGTAAGTATCGCGTAATCCTTTTCGTCATTTATTCCTCTTTCTTTCCATTCAGCAGTCAACTCTTTGCGCATTTTAATTGTCATCATTCTTTGTGTTATCCATTCTTCAGAATAACCTTTTTCCCTGTATGTTGCCACCGCTCTGTCTATTGCTTTTTGAGGATCAGCAATCTCATCCAATCGCTCACTCCCAATTTGTGCAAGCCACATTTTAAAGGGTTCAGCCTTAGGTGAAGGAATTGATTGAATAAGCCTCAGTAAATCTTTTGTATTAACAACATCTGTCAGCCTATTTTTCCCATCTTTTGCGGCCATTTTCAAAGCGTTACAATTTGTAACGGTTTCATTTCCTTCATCTTTTAATCTTTTTTTTAGCACCCTCCAATAAACCTGTGGATTATCACTATCAGTTAATGCCGCAATAACATCCACCACAGAAAAATACCAGTCTTCCTCTTGTTCATTCCATAGTGTCCTAATTTGCTTGTTTTCAAAAACTTTTATATTTGACATATTATCCTCTATTTTTAGTATAACATAATTAAAATTTTAAGCCAAACTTTTAACTACTAATTTTTTAGAAAAAGCCAACTTTGGGATCCTGGCGTGTGCTTGTCTTGATACAAGTGGCGAGGAATCACCCCAAAACCGCTTTGCGTTTTCGGGGACCCCGAGTTGCCTCGCCAGACAAGCACACGCCAGAAACAAAATCAACTCGGCAAACCGACTGCTCAAAATGGCGGCTAAATGTAAGGTTGTGGGGTAAACCCTCATCAACACTTACATTCTTTACGCCGCCATTTGTTAATTACATTTTCTCATTCTTGATATTACTTCGGGACAAACTTTTCCCACAAGTTCGCCCTCGTCTATACAAGTAAAGTCATCAAACAACAATAGTTTTTTATCTTCCTGTCCGATTGTAGTAACAATATCCTCGTCCATGATGTCAGATAAAAAATATTGTGGTAAACCTTTCGAATAGACAATCTTTTCGCCTGTCTTTTCGATATATTTGATTAAATATGAAATAGCGTTCCCCACCCTATTTTCACATTCGTTTATATCTTCAAAGTCAGATCTTCCAAATCTGTCATTGAAATATGAGCATTGTTTGGTAACTTTCATTTTATGAGCCTTAGTGTCATAATCACGGACTTCGACGATTTGTCCCGGCATTGAATTTTCAGGAATATTAAATAATCCATGAAAATGAAGTCTGTTCGTTTCTGGTGCTCGTTCCCACACTCCCATATATCGCCATTTCTTCCTCTCGCATAGATGCCTAAAACAAGTTTTTAAAGCCTTTTTAAAACTCTGCTCGGTATGTTTTTTATCATCGTAGGTAAAAGTGCAAAAATAGTTAAAATTTGCTAAATTTGCCTTTCTACACATCCTTATTCTTCTACAAATCAAATTTCTCTGTTTCCGTTCAAAATTCAATCTTACATAACTTTCGCAATATTCTTT
>CANQBU010000012.1 GCA_947589615.1 uncultured Clostridia bacterium
CGTTGAAGTTATAACAAAGGACATGTTGTTTTTTATCATTGGCAATACAATTAAATTCAACCCCATTGATGAAATTCAAGTTTTCCGTTTTTGTGTTGAATCCATCATGATCGCATATTGATGAATATTTAATTCCCATTAATTTGCAAATTTCATAAATTTTTTCATAGGAATATTTGCCATCTGAATAATTTGAGTGAATATGGAGATCAATTTCGGTAAAATTATCAAATAAAGATGATAAATCATGAAAATTTATTAAATTACGTTTGTCCACTATGCCCAGTTTTTTAAATGTTTTATAACAAAAATTATTTTTGAATAGATTGTAATCTTCTAAATGAATTCCATTAATAAATGCAAGTTTAATATTTTTCCCATATTTGTTTTCAAGCATTTTAATTTCGCTTTCATTTGCTTTTATTAATCTTGCTTCACGATTTTCTTCTTTTAAATAAAGAAAAACAAAATTCCTTTGAGTCTTAATATGTTGTCTTAATTTTTCTTTTATGCCGTTTAACAAGTTATAAAATTCTTTTAAATTTATCTTGTTTCTGCGTTTAATTAAAACGAGAAGTCCTATGTTTTTATAATCGGATAATGAGTATGCTTCATAAGCAATTTCAGACCTAGAAAAATTTTTTTCAAACTCTTTTTCATCTGAGTATCTTTTTTTCAAGTCAAGTTTTCGATACTCATTATTGAAAGAGGTATAGTTTTTGATAACAAAACATTTTTCAACCTTGCAGTCATTTTGCTCAAGCAGATTATTAAATGTTTTGAAATAGGACTCGTTTTCAAAAAAATCTGGCTTTAAAATAAAAGTTCCTAAATGCATTTTACACTCCTTTGTATACTTTAATAATTTGTTTTGTAAAATTTAATGATTGCGTGTAAAGAGGTTTAGGTAAATACTTTTTAGCCACACTTTTTCCAACTTTAACCAATACTTCTAAATCATTTGATAAAGTTTTCTGAAAGTTGTTTTGCTTGAGATAATCGCAATATTCATTTGGTCTATTTTTCAAGATTTCAATTATACTATCTAAAAACTTGTGATTTCGTGTGTTTATAAGACTTAACTTGTCGTATAAAGCGTGATTAAACTTTGTATAAGGGGAAAGGCCTTTCGATATAACGTCATATAAATACCAATCATATTCTACAGCCGACATGCCCCAAAATTTATTTTTAAACAATTGCATTAGTTCTTGAGTGGTAAACCCCGAGCCTATATTGTCATCAATCAAATATAACTTATCGTCTAAAATTTGCGGTATCTCTATTTCCCGCTTGCTGCCTTTTTTAAATCTGCTATATAAGATATGTTTATAATTGTTACCCCAAATTGCTTTAAAGAATGGACCTATCAAAATAGAACCAAGTCCTGGGGTTATAAAGGAAAAATTTGTTTTGCCAAAACTTTTAACATATGAATATATTTCTAATTTGTTATCTAATTCAATATTTCTAAAATTTATGAGCAAATTGCTTTCAGGCAATATATAATGTTTTGCTTTATAATTCCTATTTTCAATAAGAGCAACTATGTTATCAACATCTTCTTGCAAGCAATCAAGTGCTTGTTGAATAAGTTTGCTTTCGGCACTTGAAGATAATAAAAAATAAAAGGCTTGAGCGGAAAAATTGGAAACATAATCGAGAATAATATAGTTTACTTTTTTGTCTGAACACATATGCGACAAAAACTCTTCACGCATATTAGAAATTGTATTAAGCGGTTTAGAATCATAATATAATTTATTTCGGCATAAATATGAATTATTAATTTGAGTGGTATATTTGTTTAGAAAATCTGGCACGCGACGTGTATGTAATACCCCAAGACAATCAATGCATTTATTTAATTTTTTCATAAAATTATATTAGCACAAAATTCCAATTGCATCAACCATTATTTGTAATATAATTGACAAATTTAATTTATAAATGATACAATATATTTGAAAAAGGAGAAGAATTATGAATATTGCCATTTCAAATAACACTTTTTATATTTATGATGAAGCAAAGCTTGAGAGAATAAATGAGTTTAATAAAAAGTTGGAAGGAGTAGTTGAAAATCTTTCAAAAAAAGAAAAGCTTTTAAAAGCAAAAAGTATGATTATGATTAATGGAAAGGACAACACCATAATTGCTACATATCCCATTATTAGGGCTCAACACTATTATCCATTGAGTATTTTAGATTTTGCTTATGCAATAAAAAATGTTGTTTGCAAAAAAATTCCTTCCTTACCCATTTTATCTTTAGATTCCCACGACTATAATTTTTGCGATTTTAATTGCAAAGATTGCTTGGCGGTAGATACAAGAAATTGGGCGAAAGAAAACCTTGGCTTTACAAACATAAAACCTGAAGAATATGAAAAGGTTTTATTCAAAATTGCCGAATATTCCAAAAAAAGAGGGTGCGACTCAATTAGGTTTGAAATGTCGGGCGAGGGAAATCCTGATATGTATCCATATCGCTCCAGAATAATGAAATACGCTAAAGAAGTTTGTAATATGCAACTTGTTTACATAAGCAGTGGAAGTTTGTTGAATGACCAGTTAATAGATGATTTAGCAAAATATGCATCGTATGTTAGAATTAGTTTGCCGGGCGTTACTGAAAAAGCATATGACATTTATTCAAATCAAAGATGCGACGCGTCAAAAAAATTCACTTTAGAAAAAGCATTAAGTAATATAAAAAAATTAGTTGAGCGAAGAAGTTTCCATAATCGAGAGGGTGAATTAATAATAGGTGCAAGGACTTGCATGAGGCCTGAAAGTGAGGGCGGTTATCTGGACACTGCAAAAAGATTAAAAGAACTTGGGGCTGATAGTTTTCAGGTAGTTCAAATATTAGTTCCAGAAGGAAGTAATTATAAGGATTATCCAATTTCGGAAAACTGCAAAGAAGAATTAATTGAATTAGAAAAAAATAGCATTGACTTAATGCATATTCAAACACCATCAAACCTAGATTATGTTTATTATGACAGAGGGATTGAAAAGGATAGCAAACCAAGTGAATGTTTCAGTTCAATGGTTGCTCCAATTTTATATGGACCACATTTGATTGTTTGCACGCATTGGGAAAAAATTAAAAATCTTCGTTTTCACTATGGGAAGATTGATGACAGCGTGAATGAAATTGAAGACATTATGCAAAATGAAAGGGCGAAACAATTAAGAAAAGAAATTCCTTATAGTTGCTCAAGTTGTTGTTCAATATTTGACAATCAAATTATGACTTCAATCAAAGCCCAATTATTATTGGCAAAGAACCCTGAAGATATCGAATTTTTATTAACATATTAAGGAGATTTATGATAACCATTGAAAAGGGATATAGAATTTCAATCATGCTCACAGAAGCGTGTAATTTAAAATGTAGCCATTGCTATATGAGTGCTAATGCAAAAGGCAAAACTTTATCAAACGATGAAATAGATTATCTTATAAATAACCTCCCCATAAATTGTTTGCGAATTTCAATTACTGGCGGAGAGCCATATATGTGCAGAGATAAACTTTATTATATATTAAATAAAATTAAAAATAAATTTGCCGCAAATATGCCTGAGGTAAGGGTTGAAACAAATGGAATGTTCTTTTATTATGATGATGCGGCGATAATTAAGGAAGTTCAAAAATTAATAGAACTAGGAGTCTCCACTTTGAGATTGTCAGATGATGAATTTCATGAGAAGGGGGGACTCGATATAAAAAAATTAAGAAACATAGAAAAAGTTGTGAAAGAAAATAATTTAAATATCGTTGTGTCCACCTTGTTTCAAGATAAAGCGGTGGCTTTTGGCAGAGCAAAAGAGTTGAAAACTGACAAAATCGAAAAGAAAAAGTGTTTAAATAGAAAGGAATCTTTGGTAATTCCATATTTCTATACTACTATTGATGGTGAGGTGTCTACTTGCGCGTGGAAATGTGCTCCTCCACTTGGAAATTGTTTTAAAGATAGTTGGGACGATATTGTCCGAAACTTAAATTCGCCACTTCAAAAAGCCATATTAAATTCGGACATCGAAGAAGCAGCGAAACTCGTTTGTGGTGGAGACGAAAACAAATTTAGTCATCTTAAAAATATACTTGAAACAAAGGGACAATGTATGGCTTGCAAAGAAATGTTTAAGGGTAAATATGAATAATCTAAATTCAAGACAACTAATATTTAAAAATCCCAATTTGGTTGCGGTGTTAGACAAGCAAGAAATTGTTTTCAACACTGACAACCAGTTTTTGTATTTATATCCGCTTAACATAATCGATTATGTAAATTCCTTTAAAAATAAAAAACCAATTAAACTTGTTGTAAAAAATTTTAAGACACAAGATTGTGACAAAATTTTAAACTTTGTAAACACGATTATGTCCAAAGATGAGGAAGCTAACCGATGCGTAGAGTTTGAGATAAACGAGGAAGTTAAAGACTGGAAAGAGGTCAAAAATACATTTGAGTTTATATTTCACAAAAACATAAAAATTGTTTTGAATTTTAAATCATATCAACAACTAAAGGACTATATTAAATTATGTAATTTTGTAAATTGTATTAAATTTTCAATTTATGATTGTGACGAGTTTGATAAATTTTTAAAAGAGTTTAAAAATTTTAAAAAGGATGAAAAACAATTCCTTTTTGCAAAAATATATTTGGATCACAAGCAAATAAATCATTATTATACTTTTGTTAAAAAACTAAAAAAGTTAAAATTTGACTATATTTTATTTTCAAAAAAGTTGCTGTCAGCTGGGGATATGAATGTAAAAATCGAGCCGATGGTTAAATATGAATTGTTTAAAATAAAATACAAACTTGAAGATGAAAAGTTTAAAATAAAAATTGTCAAAGATTTAACAACCTTATATTATCCACTTTTTACATTAGATGAAAGGAACGCAAAAAAATGTTATGCCAGCAGGATATGCAACTATTTAATTAATGGCAAGTTATATCCCTGTGCGACTAAACAAATTTTGAAAGACAATGTTTTATTAGAAGACGAGGAGGCCAAAAAGTATATAGGATTTAAGTGCTCAGACTGTGCAAGTATTTTCGAGAACGATTACTTGGATCAAATATTAAAGTTGAATTTTGACCAACTTAAATTTGCTGAATCGGACATTCCACCAATAAATCCTTTAGCCATTGGAACATTTAAGTATGAAAGAGATTATAAACAAATTAAAAATTGTTTTATTATAGGACAAAATCTTATTGATTGTAACCTTGCTTATAATAGTGGAAAAACATTAAAAAAAATTGCAAGATACATTCCATCGCAGAAGAGCGGAGCATTGCTATATTGTAAACTTTATAAACCAATATCTAAACTAGAAGATATTGAAATGCAAATTGACGAATATTTAAAAATCTTAAAGGTAAAATCTCTCAACATAGTTTCTATTCACAGTTTGGATATTTTAAAGAACATTGAATTGATTGACGTATATAAAGAATTAAAGCGTTTACAGGAAGCTGGGAAAATTGAACATTTAGGTCTTTGCAATATAAATAAAGATCAACTTAAAGAGATAATTAGCGCCGGAATTGAAATCTTTACATTTGAGGGAGTTTATAATTTATATTGCAAATATTATGAAAGTTGTGGCGTGCTTGAGATGTGCAAGAAAAATAATATAAGATTCATTGCTTATCAGCCTTTATTAATGGGAAAATTTGATTTTGCTCAAAATGATACTTTAAAAGAGTTGTCCATAAAATATGACAAAACCATCTCTCAAATTTTACTTAATTATTATATAGTGCATAAAAATATGATTGTTTTAGTAAAAGCGTCAAATCTTATACATATTATAGAAAATTCCAATTATGATTTTTATATAAAAAATGAAGATTACGCGAAGTTAGACAAGTTGAATATTGATAAGGAATTCAATGTGGATTTTGATGAAGGGAGAAATAAAGTTTATTTATTGTCGTATGAGCTGTTAAAAGATAATAAAAAATCATAAGTGCCAAATGGCGGCTAAAAGAATTTATAATATAAAAAATATTTTTTGTGTATTGACAAATTCATTTTTTTATTATATTATAATAATAGCTATGATTATTGCAGGATTCCCTTGTATTGGAAAAACGACAATGGCTAAAAATTTTGACAATGTAATGGATTTATCTTCGACGAAATTTCATTATATTATAAAAGATGAGGAGATTTCCGAACAATTAAAAGGTAATGAAGATAACCTCATTGTTAATCCGCAATGGCCTCAAAATTATATCGATGAACTCTTAAAAATACGCGACAATTATGATATAATTTTTATTCTTGCAAGAGACTACATTTTGGAAAAATTAAACAAATTAAAGATTGAATATGTTATAGCTATTCCAGAAGAGGGGTTAAAGGAAGAATATATTTTGAGGGCCAAAGCACGCGGCAACAATGAGGATTTCATTAGAGGATTTGACTTAAGATATGACAAATGGAGAAATATGATGATTTCTCAACCTGTAAAAAAGTTATACTTAAAAAAGGGAGAGTTTATTGAAACGGCCCTAAAAAGATTAAATTATTTGGAGGAAAAATGAGACAAAAATTTATTGATAAAGTTTATATGAGAGAGGTTCTTGATAAGGAATGGTATCTTGAAAAAGATGAAAAACTTAACGGTTATATCGCTTTGAAGTATGTTAGAGAAATATCCAAACCTTTAACAGCGTTCAGTAATGGCAAAAAATATATTGGCCTTGATAATGGATATTCTATTCTCGAATATGTCCCCCTTGATAGAAAATATAATTGCAGAGTTTTCTTTGACACATTAAATAGACCTCTTTGTTTTTATTTTGATATAAACAACGGCAGTGGAATTGAAAACGATATTCCTTGGTATGATGATTTATATCTTGATGTAACAATGGAGTGTCCGACTATTACCGAGATTGGATATTATGTTCGTCTTGACGATGAAAAGGAATTCAAAATGGCAAAGAAAGAAGGAAAAATTGATGAGGACACCTATAATGCAGGATATAAAGTAGCAATGGATTTAATGCAGGAACTTAGAGAACAAAAAAATGATATTGTAAACAGATGTCAATTTGATTTGTATAGAATAAAAACTTTATTAAATTTATAGGAGAATTAATGAAAAAATTTGGAATCTTTGTTATTAAACCAGATGCGATAAATGAACAAGACTTGCGTATTATAAAGAATGTTTTGACAAGTTATGGTTTTCCATACAATCTATGTTTTCGTATGAAAAAATATTGCGATGTAATGCAAAAATATAGAGAAACCGATATTAAATTTAAGAACTACGAGAATGCCGAAGAAGAAATAAAAGGTTGCGGAGTTGCTCTAAGTGCCTATAGACAACTGTATGGAAGTTCGGAAGGTATAGTAATGCTTATTCCATTGAGAAAAGAATCCTTTAAAGAATTTTATGATAGCGCTAATGTCGCAAAGAGAGAAATCCGCAGACAAATTGAAGAAGGAAGAGGTTATTGTTATGCATATGTTGATTATTTGACCAATCCCCATTTGACAAAAATGACTCTCGGCGAATATGCCCTGTTAAAAAGCAAAGACAAAGAAAACATCAATAAAGCGTATATTAACGGAATTCACTTAGAAGATTATGAATGCCTGGAAAACAATTTCTGCCTTAATTTTATGGTTGAGCATGGCATTATAACAAAGGAGAATAAGGTTGATATAGACGAGTTGTTAGATGATATGCAAGATGAAAGAGATTATTAAAATAATAAAAAACGAAATAAGCAACTTTAAAATTGAACCTACATCGGCAGAATTAAAAAATTTGGCAACTATAAAACATGTTTTAATCAAGCTGTCAAATATTTGTTCGCGAGATGATAGGTTCTTTTTGTTTAAGGAAAACATTGTATTAAGACGAAAAATTTACAACAAACATCTTTTTTTTAATAAAAAAGAAATGCGAATTTCCTGCAAATCATATTGTATTCTAGTAAAAAAAATCTTAAAAAAATTGGACATTGAAACCACCTTGTTTTCGGCAGGGCATGATGAGTTTAAACATTTTGCTCTTTTATACATATATGAAGATAAAAAGTATTATATTGACCCTTTGCATGACCTTGTAAATTTGAAAATAGGGGCGAAAGCACAATATTTTTGCAGCGAGTATGCAAAAATCCCTAACTTAACAATTTTAGATTGCAAAAAGCAGCAAGTTTTAGATGAATTAATAAATTATAACGATTATTATAATAAATGTTTAACTAATCTTGAGAAAAATTATAATCCAAATAAAATAAAAGAAAATATTAAATATTTAATGTTAAATTCAAACCTTATTTCAGTTGCAGATTCTATAATATTTTTAAACAAAGTCATAGATGATATTTTTCCTCAAAATAAAGATAAAATTAAAATTTCATATTGCCGAACTTTGAAAAAAGTGCAATTGCAAAACAAATGCAAAATTAAAAAGGGGACTAATGGCGTGTGTATTCAATATTTAGATTCCATAATCTATTATTTCCCTTCACTTAAACTTTTTATTAAAAGATCTTCTGCCATCAAAGATGTTTATATAAAGCCAAAGTATATTTTAAAATTATATAACTATCTTAGGGAAAACAATATAAATCGTCAAATTTTAGACAATCTTTATTTTCAAAAATCATTCTCAAAATTAGAAAAAACTTTTAATTTATGCGAAGAAGATGTTGCCATAATTGATGGCGAGGCTTATATAAAGAATTTGAATTTGAGGATTTTCATTCACAAACGAAAATATCTTTGTTTAAAGGAAGACAATAGCAAATTTTATTATCAAATCAAATTGAATGGCAAATTTGTGAAAAAAAGATATAAATGATTTTTTAAAATTTTCTATTTTCTGGGAGGGAGAATACTTTGAAAAGGTTTGAATTAGAAATTATATTTGATTTTTTTGTCTAGTGTGATATAATGGGGGTATGTTAGAAAAAGATATTCCCGATTTAAATATATTTATGGTTTGTGATAAAGTAAACACAAAAGCATTCTCGCATTTGCCAAAAGGATATAATTTTAGATTGTGCCGCAGAGATGAACTTGATATATGGAAGGGCTTTCCTTTTGATGACGAAAAATTAAAAGAAGAATTTAGGCCTTATATGACCGACTTTTTTAAAACGACTTATTCTTCAGATGAGGACTTATTTTTCAAAAAGTGTTTATTCGTTGTTGATGAAAAGGATACTCCTGTGGCGACATGTTTTGTTTGGAGGGCGTATGGCAAAGTGCCAAGCGTTCATTGGTTTAAAACTTTAAAACAATGCGAAGGGCAAGGCATTGGAAGAGCATTACTTACAGAGGTTATAAGCGGCGAAAAAGATTTTCCAATTATTCTTCATACCCAGCCCAGCAGCTATCGAGCAATAAAATTATATAGCGATTTTGGCTTTAAAATTGCGACGAACGAAAAAGTTGGCATGCGCGAAAATCAATATGAGCAGGCGCTTCCTATTCTCAGGGAGTTTATGACGCCACAGTCCTATAAAAATTTGCAATTCGGGGAAATATGTAAAGAATATATTGATATAATTGGAAAGGAAGAAACAAATCAGTTTTAAATCTTTATTTATGACTGTAAAATGGTCTAAAAAATTCTTGTAAAAACTATGCAATTATGATACAATAAAAAAAAGGAGAAAAAATGGGATACAATCTTAAAAAGTTAACTGAAGAATTAAAAGTTAAAGAACTGGCAGATGACGGACTTGTCGCTTGGGGACAAAATTCAAGTGGAGCGATGTTTGGTGCTGTCGGTGCAGCTCTTGCGGGAATGCACACAATCTCTTGTAAGGGTGACAAAATTGTCATTATTCCCTTTTCTAACAAAGAGATAAGGTTCGACGATGGGCTTATGATTGACAAAAAGGAAATTAGGAGAGCCAAAGTTTCAGGACTTCTAACTGCAAAATTGAAAATTGAAACAGTCGATGGGAAATCGAATTCTTATTCAATTACCCAAGGAAAAACTGCAGTAAAACAAATCTTGGCAAAACTGGGATTTTAAAAAAATTAGCAAGTAGAATAATTCATTAAAATAGTCGTTATACATTCTTAAAAAAAAGAATTTTGTTTATCGCTGTTTTTTTGATTAAAAATTTTTTACTAAG
The DNA here is from genome assembly GCA_947589615.1 of uncultured Clostridia bacterium. Taxonomy (GTDB): domain Bacteria; phylum Bacillota; class Clostridia; order Christensenellales; family UBA1242; genus Caccovivens. Next base: position 10,154 of record CANQBU010000012.1, read on the forward strand.
AACGAAATGACAGAAAAGTGCCTAATTTAGGGCTGAAAAAATAAATAATGACAAAAGGATTTAATATGAAATTAATAATAAGTGCTGATGATTTTGGAATGAGCAAAAGCATTTCAGACGGAATAATTTACGGCATACAAAAAGGGTTTATAACATCTACTTCTATAATTGCAAATCTTGATTATACAGATTATGCAATTGAGCAGGCAAGGTTAAACGGGATAAAAAGAGTGGGTTTGCATTGTAACTTGATTATTGGCAAATCATTGACAAAAAACCCAAAATTATGTTTTACTGAGAATGATATTACTTCAAAGTCGACAAACCAAAGCGATATACTTGCCAGTGTCTCTTATGAGGAAGCAAAAAATGAAATTTTAGCCCAGTATGATTATATTGCAAGTAAAGGTTTGGAAATCAATCATTTGGATAATCACTTATTGCTTGAAATATACCCTAATATTATGCAAGCGATGATAGATGTGGCAAAGGAAAAACATGTTCCTATGCGCTTTTGGGATATGGAATTAAAGAAGCAGATAAATAATTCTGGCGTTGTTACTCCCGATGTTATTTGTAGGGATTTCCATAGAGAGGGTGTTACTGCCGAAACTTTAAATAACCTCATAAAAAAACACGGCGGCACAAATAACACAGTTGAAATAATGACACATGTAGGTTTTGTTGATATGTATACCTATCTCTTTACAGACTATAACTATCATAGACTTCTTGAGTTAAAGACTTTGGAAAGTTATTTAGCCAATGGCAATTTTAAAAATATAGATTTAATTAATCATGATAAATTGTAGGTGATAAGATGATAATAGGCATTGATATTGATGATACGCTTACCTTTTTACAAAGGATAAAAATTAAAACGGCGCAAGACTATATAAAGAGAAATAATTTGAATTATAAACTTGTCAAAGCGGACGGGAATTTATTTAGCGAAATGTTTGACTGGCCAAATGAAGTTTGCGACAAATTTTGGTTTGAAGAGGCGGATAAAATGCTTGCAAGCGTTAAGGCAAGAGACTATGCAAGCGACACTTTAAAGAGGCTTAAAGAGGAAGGGAATAAAATAGTTATCGTAACCGCCAGAACAAAACAATGGCATAAAGACCCATATAAATTGTCATTTGATTGGCTTATTAAAAACAATCTATGTTTTGACAAACTGATTGTTGGAAAACTTGACAAGACTCAAACGTGTATTGATGAAAAAATTGATTGTTTTATAGACGATATTCCCGAAACCTTGACCAAACTTCAAAACGTTGGAATTAAAACAATATTGATGAAAAATCCTCACAATGAAAATCAAAGCATTTATAGCGGGAAAGTCGCAAAAGATTGGAAAGAAATATATGACATTATAAGCAAAGATATTTGGGACTCTATTGAGAAAATTTAGAAATATGACGGCTTTTAAAAGCCGCATTATTTTTGCTTAAATATTTGTCGGTGGGAGAAAAGGCGAGAAGAAAACACGTTGACTTTTTGGAAGAGATGTGTTAAAATGTGGCAAGAGGTAGATTATGAAACTTATAAAGCCAGATTTTGAAAATTCAGTTTTAAATATTTCTTCATCGCTAGCAAAGTTTTTGGGCAAAGAAAATAATTACAAAACTTTAAGCGCACTTGACGAAAGGTTGGCAAAGGGCAAGAAGAATGTAGTATTTTTAATTCTTGACGGCTGCGGGATAAATCCAATAAATATCAATTTGAGTGAAGATTGCTTTTTGCGTAGGAATATAAGGCAAACTTTGACTTCCGTTTTTCCTTCCACAACCACTAATGCCACTACTACTTACAGGACGGCTTTACCTCCAATTGAGCATGGCTGGTTTGGCTGGAGTGTCTATTTTGAAGGCTTAGGTAGGGCGGTTGATATTTACATGGGCAGAGATTCCTATACGGGCGAGGAGATTGATAAAAATTTTGTTAGTTCCACTCTCCCCACAAAATCTTTTTATGCCGATGTAAAAAGCGAATATGAAATAAACAAGGTTGTTCCCTCGTATTTTAAAGATGAAGTCAAAGCCAATCATTTTGCCTTTAATGGGCTTGAAGAAATGTTTTCACAAATCAAAAATGTATGCGAAAAAGAGGGCAAACAATTTGTCTATGCTTATTGCCCCGAGCCTGACAGCACCATGCATGAATATGGCGTATCTTCAGCGCAAGCAAAAAAATTAATTGAATATCTTAATTCAAGTATCGAGCGACTTGTCGAGCAGTGCAAGGATACTCTCTTTATCGTTTCCGCCGACCATGGGCAGGTTGACATTGACGGCTATGTAGAAATGTATAAAGATAAAACTCTCCTCTCGTATATGCAGTGGCCATTTTATCTTGAGCCACGTGCAATAGGCTTTAAGATAAAAAAAGGAAAAGAAGAAGAGTTCGAAAAATATTTTTCATCCACTTACGGCGACAATTTTGTGCTATTTAGGACAAAGCAATTGCTTGAAGAAAACTATTTCGGCGGGCGTGGAGACTATGAAAAAATGCTGGGCGATTATATCGGCGTTTGCTATACTCATAAGCAGGCACTTTTCAAGGAGGATAGCCATAGATTTAAAGGCCACCATACCTCACTTACCGAAGAAATGGAAGTTCCTTTAATCATCGTTGAAACGTGAAGGAAACATAAAGAGAAGGAATGGACGAAATAGAATAACTCATGACGAAGAGCAAGACATGGAATAAAAAACCATTGAATTTGCTCTTTTTTCTTGACAAATAAAAAAATATAAGTATAATTAAGAAAGCAGTAGAATTACTGTCCTTGTCTTTTATTTAAAAAAGACCATTTTGTCCAAAAGGAGGTAAAAGTATGAACAATTATGAACTTCTTTACATCATTGCATCAGACGTTGCCGAAGAAAAGAGAGAAGAACTTATTAAGAAATTCTCATCTTATGTTGAAGCAAAAGGCGGCACTGTAAACGGCATTGATAAATGGGGAATGAGAAAATTGGCTTATCCAATCGACTTCAAAAAAGAAGGATTTTATGTGCTTATGAACATCACTTTAAATCCAGCCGAAGTTGACGCTATGGGAAAACTCATGAACATTACAGAAGGCATTGTTAGACAAATGTTTGTTCGCAAATAAGTCTTTGATGCTTATTAAAAAAGGAGATTATTATGAATAAAATTATTTTAATAGGAAATTTGACAAGAGACCCTGAAATCACCCAAACAAACAGCGGTGTTTCAGTATGCAGATTCTCTTTGGCAGTTCCAAGAGGCTTTGCAAACAGCGATAGCAATGGCCCACAAGCCGACTTTTTCAATATTGTAGTTTGGCGCGGACTTGCCGACAATTGTCATAAATTTTTGAAAAAGGGTTCAAAATGCTGCGTTATTGGGAGAATCCAAAACGTAACTTATGAAACTCAAGACGGAACAAAACGTTACACCACTGAGATAACAGCATCAGACGTAGAATTCCTTTCCACAAGAAATGGTGACGGTGCCACAGATGGCGTTCCAACTGGTGGAAATGGCTCAAGCGATCTTGAACCTGTTGAAGATGGTGGCGATGACTTACCATTTTAATTAAAAGGAGATTGAAATAATGGCAGAATTAGTAAGAGAAGAAAGGGTTGCTGTAAAAAAATTCCGCAAACCTTCAAAGAAAAAAGTATGCGCTTTCTGTGTTGCCGGTGAAAAAGCAATTGATTATAAAGACGTTGCCAAGATTAGAAAGTATATAACTGAAAAAGGAAAAATCCTTCCAAGACGTCAAACTGGGGTTTGCTCATATCACCAAAGAGAACTTTGCACAGCAATCAAGAGAGCAAGAAATATGGCACTTCTACCTTATGTAGGTGACTAATATCCTTGAGAAGGGTTATTGTGCAGTTGGGAGACTGATTAAATTAAATTTTATAGGAGGTTATTTATGCAAAAGGAAATTCACCCTGATTACCATGAAGTAACAGTTACCTGTGCTTGCGGAAACACCTTTAAAACAAAATCATGCGTTAAAGGCGACACTTTAAGCATTGATATTTGCAATAAATGTCACCCATTCTTTACGGGTAAAAAGAAGGTTGTTGACGCCAGTGGTAATGTAGAGAAATTTAACAAGAAATATGGTTTAAATTAAAAGTAAGATGAAAAAGGATACTTAGTTGTATCCTTTTTTTCTGCCCTAAATTAGCGGGGAATAAATGTTTAAAAATTATAATATTTAAATAGCAACCATTTGTCCGCTCATTTCCAATAAAATATTTTCTTTGATAATGTTTGACAGAAAAGGGGTTTTATCGACAAGGGCGAGAAAATATATTATTATTAAAAAGACGATAAAATTTTGGACAAAATTAAAAAATGTATGATATAATAAAAATTGGAGTAAAATATGAAAATTATTCATTGTTCAGATTTGCATCTTGACAGCAAAATGGAAACAAACCTTTCTTCCATAAAAGCAAAGGAGAGAAAGCAGGAAATTTTAAACACCTTTGAAAGAATGGTCTCTTATGCCGCCGACAACGATGTTGAGGCAATAATAATTGCCGGCGACCTTTTCGACAGCAGCAGAATTACCAATTCCACTAAGGTTAGAGTGCTTAACACAATAGGCAAAAATAAGAAAATCAAATTTTTGTATTTGTGCGGAAATCACGATGAAAACAACTTTATATCCCTTCTTGAGGAGAGGCCTTCAAATCTCTTGGTGTTCGATAAAAGATGGACGACATTTGAAGTCGGCAATGTAAAGATATCGGGAATTACCCTTGATGAAAATAATTGCAACGCCATCTATGACTCATTGAATTTAAAGCCAGACGAAATAAATATTGTAGTTTTGCACGGACAGATTAGCAGTTACAACTCGAAAGATAAGGCGGAGAATATAAACTTAACAAAACTCAAAAACAAAAATATTGACTATCTCGCTTTGGGGCATATCCACGAATTTTTAAAGGAAAATTTGGATAAAAGAGGGGTTTATTGTTATAGCGGTTGCCTTGAAGGGCGCGGCTTTGACGAGTGCGGCGAAAAAGGTTTTGTGTTGCTTGATATTGATGAGAAATCCATAAAAGCGGAGTTTGTTCCTTTCGCAAAGAGGCAACTTGTCGAACTTGCTTTTGATATAACAGGCTTTGATAACTGGTTTGACATAGAAGATGCAATTATTGAGCAAAGCAAAAAAATCTCAAAGGACAACCTTTTGAAAGTCACGCTAAAAGGCAAGTATGAGATAAAACTTGACAAGCATATTGAAATGCTGGAGCAAAAATTAGAGAAGTTTTACTTTGTCAAAGTGAAGGATGAATCAATTTTATCGGTGAAGCCAAAAGATGTCGAAAAGGACATATCTTTGCGGGGGGAATTTATCCGCAAAGTGCTTGAATCAAACTTGACAGACCTTGAAAAGGAAAGGACAATTCTTGTGGGCTTAAAATCGCTATTGGGGGAGGATTTGTAGTCATGAAATTGATAAAATGTCATATTGAAAATTTTGGGAAACTGCATGATTTTGATTACACTTTCTCATCGGGACTTAACAGTATTAAGGAGGAAAATGGCTGGGGGAAAAGCACTTTTGCCACTTTTATTAAATCAATGTTTTACGGCCTTCCTTCAAATAGTAAGCATAACTTAGATGAAAATGAAAGGAAGAAGTTTTCACCTTGGCAGGGCGGAAACTTTGGGGGAAATATAACCTTTGAAATTAATGGAAAACAATATCGCCTCGAAAGATTTTTTGGGAAGAATAATTCAGAAGATACCTTCGAACTTGTAGACGAGGGAACGGGAAAAAGAAGCAAAGATTTTTCCTCGACAATAGGCGAAGAGATTTTTGGCATTGATGAAGGGGCTTTTGAAAGAAGTCTGTTTATTCCTCAAAAAATTTTAAACTCAAACATTAATGAAAGCATATCAAACAAACTCACGAAGTTAATTCAAGGCACAACAGAGGAATATAACTTAGAACAGGCGACAAAGGCACTGGATAAAAAGAGGGTTGCACTCTTTAATACCAAAGGCACAGGAGAAATTCAGAAACTTGAAAACAAACGCGATGAAATCCTTGCCGAAATTAACGAATTAAACGAAAAAGGTGCGACAATCCCCGATATTCAAAAACATGTCGACGAAGAAGAGGAGCAAATCTCGGAGTTAATCGAAAGACAGGATAAGATAAAGGCACAGATAAAAGAATATAGCGTAATTCAAGAAACAATCGCCCATAAGGCAATGTTTGAAAAACTCAAAAAACAATTAGATTCCACAGAAGAAGAGTTAAGCAAAAGACAAAGAATATTGAATGGGCAAAACACATCAATTGTCGAAATTGACGCCTTTATCTCAAAGAGTAAAGAGATTGACAAAAATGAAAGCAAATTAAAATCTTTTGAAAATAGTTATGCCAAAGAAAGATATGAGTATTTGACGAAATATTTTGGCGATTCTATTCCAAGCGTCCAAGAAACAAAAGTGATAGGCGAAGATATTTCGCGGCTAAACACTTTAAACTCCCAGGAAATGCCGAAACTCCAAGAAAAGGCGACAAGCGGCGGGAAAAAGAAGATTTGCTTGACGCTAGCCCTTTTGTCAATTTTGTGCTTAATTGTCGGCGTTTGCACGATAAAACCAATGTTGAT
>CANQBU010000013.1 GCA_947589615.1 uncultured Clostridia bacterium
TTTTCCTATTTTTTATTATAAAACCATCTTTTAACTTCAATTTTTATTGTCATTTAAATTTATTATTTTCGCCTTAAAATAAGTTATCATATTCTTTAAATGCCATAAAAAAAGCACCCCATATTTATATGAGATGCAATTTTTTTATTTCAATTCCATGTCTTTTTCGATGTATCTTGCTGAGCTTTTTCGATCATCTTCATCCCATAAAGACTGCAAAATTGCAGCTTCAGCAGGTCCAAATCGCTTTGCCACAAAACTATGTGCGGTGTCCCTATCATCAGGCGATACATTTCGTAAAGTGCAAACAAGAGCATGTTGAGCATTGCTGTTTGATGGCAAGTCGCTTGGTGAATAATTCCCTTTGACAATTTCTTCAGGAGTAACGAACACTCTTCTTGCGAAATTCATGAACGCTTTTGCATTCTCTGCGCCCATTTTGTTTGCAAGCAATTCATATTGAAGAACTTGATTGTTATTGTAGATTATATTTGAAATTTGTTCCCAACCACGTGGGTCAAGTGCAAATTCGTTTACGCCTTCTTTATCGTATTTTGAATAAAATACTTGATCATCTGCAAATTCACTAACAAACGCTCTAACCAATGGATGAATCCTTGGTCTTCCGTTTTTCATTTCACTTCCCCATTCTACGAAACTTCTAACGTTTGGACTAAGTGTTATATGCCCCGAAAATCTTCTAAACAAAGGCTCTGGCATATTGTATGCCGCTTCAGATTCTTCAGGCGAGTTTCCTGCTGCGACTACAACGCAATTTTTAGGAAGTTTCCCTTGATTTCCATCAATCGAGTGTTCAAGAACGATATGATATACGAGGCTTTGTTCATAAGGCTTAACATTTGTGAGTTCATCAATAAATAATACATGATTTTCATTTGGATTTGCAGCACAAATTTTCTTTATTCTTGTATACCATGTAGGTTCAATCCAATGCACATCTTTTCCATCGAAAAAGGTTTTTCCGATAACTTCTTCAGGTAAAATACCGTCACGAAGTTGAATCATTACGCAGTTTGGGTCTATTTCCTGAACGCGTCTGCTTTTGCCGACGCCACTTGGCCCATGAAGCATAACTGACTTACCTGCTTTGATATAAAATCTAAGTTGTTCATCAACTGACATTGGAGTCATATCAACACTCAATGTTTTTGAAACATAATTTGCCATAATTTCTCCTTTTTATTCCGGTATTATATTAACTTTTATTTTTGTAGATACTTCCGGATGAAGTTTTACATTGACAGTAATCACTCCAACATTTTTTTGCGGGGTCAGTTCAATTTTTCGCTTGTCTATGTCATAGCCTTCCTTTGCAAGTGCATCTGCAACTTCCTTTGAAGAAACAGAGCCAAAGGTTTTTCCATTTTCGCCGCATTTTATTTTTATGGTGACAATCTTTCCTTCCAGTTTCTTGCCTAGTTCCTTTGCCGCCTGTTTTTCCATTTCCTTATGATAATCGCCCGCTGCTTTTTTGTTTTTGTTTTCGCTTATCGCCTCATTATCTGCCTTGCGCGCTTTCCCAGTCTTTATTAAGAAATTGTTTGCATAACCATCGGCAACATCTTTTATTTCACCTTTTTTGCCCGTTCCGCGAACGTCGGTCAATAGTAAAACTCTCATTTAATCTCCTTCATTTATTATTTTACAATAAAATTAGTTAAATGTCAATATCTAAAGTCGTTTATGTTTAATTTTTATTATTTTGTCAATAAAATATTATGAGGTGATTATGGATATAAGATGTAGAAAAGGGTTATGCAAATTCAACGATAGGTTTACCTGTAAAGCAAACGCAATTTTGGTCGATAATGAAGTGGTCTGCACAAAATATGAAAAAGATGATAACAAGCAAGATGTTCAAGATGTAACAAAAACATTGTTTTCCGAAAAACCCTCTTACGCGCCACAAAGAGATTCAAAGACATTGGAAATAAAATGTAGAGCAAACTGCCTGTTCAATCATAATGGGCTTTGTGTTTCAAATGGAATAACCTTAAATTCAATAAAAGAAAAACCCTATTGTATTTCATATCTTCGAAAATAATCTTTTGCGATTCCCAGCAGATGATTTTTTCTTTCATAATCGATAATTTACAATTCTCCAAATTTTAAACATAATTGAATCTTTCTTTGACAAGTTTTGCATATTTTGATAAAATAAATTTTGAATTACAGAGGAGAATATTATGAATAAAATTACAACAACATTGCTTTTTATCATTAAAGACAACAAAATTTTATTGGCAGAAAAACTACGTGGACACGGAAAGGGATTTTTCAATGGCGTAGGAGGGAAAAAACAGGAAAACGAAAGCATTATAGATTGTCTTTTAAGAGAAACGAAGGAAGAAATCAATGTTTCGCCAAAAGGTTATACTGAGGTCGCCATTATCGATTTCGAACTTTATTACAAAGGCGAATATACATTTGAAAATATGCATGTTTTTATTGCCGCTGATTATGAAGGCACTCTTTCTTCATCAGATGAAATGCGTCCAAGTTGGTTTGACATTGACAAAATACCATATGAGCAAATGTTTGCCGATGACTTGATTTGGCTACCTAAAGTTTTGGAAGGCAAAAAGACGTCAGGATTTGTAAAACTGGATAAAGATTTTAATGTAGTCGAGCAACAACTTAAATTTTTAGACAATTTGGAAAATTCTAAATCTTATACATAAAAATATATTTATAAATTTAGTTTTATACTTTGCAAAAAGACCATGATAATTCATGGTCTTTTTTGATAATTTAACATTTTTATGTTAAAAAACATTAAAATTTTTAATTTTTATCGAATTTTTTGCGTCTTTTCTTGGAAACAAGTATTGCAACAACTATCAAAGCTACACTAATCACTGCCACGCCAGCAGCAACTGAAACGCAAATTATTATAGTAGATGACGAGCCTTCATATATATGAATTGCCTCAACACCATCTGCAAATTTAAGTGTTTCATCTCCGAATTTTACTGTTATTGAATAGGCGTCACCCTTCTTTTCATAACTTAACGTCACATCTTCAAGTTTTGTTTTGCATTCGCTGCATTCCGCATCAACTGTGGTGTCCAAATAATTTTCAGCCCAATTTACCGATACAACATGATATTGATGTTCACTTTTTGCGACAACGTATTCTTTTTCTTCTGGAGTTTTATAAATTTTTCCGTTATATTCGAGAGTAGCATTGAACACAAGTAATCCTTCTTGAGTGCAACTTGCTTGAATGCTTCTGGTAGTGTTTTCAGTCGCAATTGCAAGAAGATTTTCCCCCTCCAAATTGCTCTGGCATCTGTCACATTTTAATGTAACTTGAAGTGAAGGCACACCATTATTCAATTCTCCCCATTCCCAAATCGCAGCATATTCATGTCCGATTTTTTCGAGATAATAGTGTTGGGGCTCTGATGTGAATGTTTTCCCGTTATATTCAAAACTTGCATAATATTGTGCCGAACCTTCTTTTGTGCATGATGCTTCAAAGCTGCGTTCCCCATCTTTTTCTACTGTTATTTCAGTTTGTCTAATTTGATGTTGGCAATCCTCACATCTGAGAGTTGCTTCCGTAGTTGGATTACCGTTATTGTATTCGCTCCATGTCCAACTTGCTATGAATTCGTGCTCTATTGGTTCGCTGTATGTATCACATCTTATGCATTTTATAATGTGAGATGTTTCATCGAAGTTTTTGCATTCTCCAGTGAAATCATGACCTAGTGCATCTCTTCCGACAACAATTTCCTGTTGTCCTGGAATAATTGTGAAGCCATCTTTTTCATCAATATCAATTCCTTCGTGAGAGCTTGCTAGGGCAGCCCTGTAAACTTCGTCGGAATTTTTTGTATTTAATGTAAATGTTATTTGTTCGGCACTTTCACAAGTCGCATCGATACAACTACGTTCTCCATTGAAAATTACACTTATTTGTTTATTACATCTCTCACATTTTAACAGAGCGGCCAATGTCGCACTTGACTTGTCATGAGAAATGCTCCAGTCGCATTGTTCAAGTTTCCACATATGATAAATTTTACTGTTACTCTCATGATATGTTAAATTGTCGAGTTGTTTTACTGCCGTCTCATCAAATGTATTGTCGCCGATTTGCAGTTTTATTTCGGCTATTGTATCAAAAAGACTTGTATTTACAGTATATGTAATCGATGTCGCATTTTGCCCGCACATGTTTGAGCCCGAAATCTCTTGTTTTGATACAATCTCTACCTCTTTATCTTCTTGGCATTTTGTGCACTTAAGATGTAAAAGTGCTTTAGTATAACTTACTCTATCGCTCTCTTTAAACCATTCAAGTGGTGTAGTTTGAGCAGGAACATAGTGATGTTTAAATCTTTCAATTATTTCCGTCTTTGTTTGAACATAATTCTTCATATCATAGATGTCGTTTGACTGAGGTGCTTCAAAAGATGCAGTATAAACTATATTTCCATCAGTTTCGCATGTTGCATCAGTCTTAACCGCGTTAGCGACTATTTTTACTGTGCTGTGATGCTCGCAGCCCTCTCTTTCACAAACAAATTCAAGACTGCAAGTATAATTTTCGCCTTCTTTAAGCCACTGTCCCCATGTGCCAGAATATTCATGTCCAAGTGCTTCCTGGCCGGCGATCGTTTCATTAATAGAAATTGTGCTAAACACCGAAATCTCATCAGCAATTTCTTTTTCCTCAGGATTAAGGAAATTCATGCATAATTCTTTTGTCAGCACGAAGTTATATGTGTAATATTGAGCAGCTTCGCAGGTTGCTTCAGTAACAACAGGTTGCAGTTTTATAACCAAAGTTTCCTCATGATCGCATGGTATTTCTCCTGTCATCGTTTCAAAATCAAAACCGTTAAAGTCTAGTGCCATGCAGTGAAGGTGAACATACAAAGTCGCTGTGCCATCTTCATTTGTTTCAAACTTATATCCTTTACCTTCTTCCTTGGTTTTGTCGAGTTCATATAAATGTCCTTCAGGAGGCTGGTCGGCTTCCACTCCAAGAACTGTATGGCAATTTTCACAAATTATCGTTGTGCCGCCACCTTCAGTGCAGGTTGGAATTCTTGTCTTTGACATGTCAAGAATTGGGCGATGTTCAGTTGCAGGAATGATAATTTGTTCATCAGTAAGCAATCTTGTTCTTTGGGCTTCGTCAAACTTGAATGAGCAATCATCGCAAACATAGTATTCGACTGAGCCCTCTTCAATACATTTTGGCTCAACTCTTTTATGATGTGCATCCGATTTTGTAAATGAATGTTCATTATGAACTTTAAAAGTATGACCTGCTGTCGTCGAATCTAAAGTTATTTCAGTGTAAAATTTATGTGTGGACATATCTTGATAAACATATGGGAATTGGAATTTTGCACTTCCCGTAAAATGTTCAGGGAATGTTATTGTATCGAGTTTAAAGCAATTATCAAACATGCAATATACATTTACATTTTCAAGCAAATTAAGTCCCGTCAAGTCCACATTTTCTAGTTCTATACAGTTTGCAAACATTTTTCCCAAACTTTGGATATTTGCAGTTTGAACGGTGGATAAATCTATATCTTTAATTGACGTGCAACCATTAAACATACTTGTCGCACCGCGAACTTGAGATGTATCAAAGTTTGTAAAGTCAATTTCTGTGAGGCTGCTGCACCCTGCGAATAATGACCCGCATTCAATAGGAGCAAGTATTTTCCCTGGATAGACGATAGCCAATTTCTTTGAATCATTTTTGTCGCGATAAATTCGAATATATGTATCTATGCGAATAAAAGTATCTTCATAATTTTCAGGTTTGCTTTTTAGGAATTTAAGACTTGTAATTTCTTGATAATCTTTGACAAGCGTTTTCCACTCACGCGAAAATTGTCTGTCAACTTCCTCATCACCGAAATCATCTTGACCATTTTCCTTTTGAAGAGCAGGATATTCCCCTTCATCAACAGGTGTTCCATATATTACATTTATAAAACTGATATTGAATGGATTTTCCGATGTGGTCACGATTTTAACCTTATGCACTCCCATATTTAATGCGCCACTTCTGTAAACGCATTTATTGAAGTTTACTTTATCGTCATTTAAATTGATAACGCCCTTTACTTCATTCTCGCCATCTACATATACATTTGCACTTCCATATCCAATTCCTGTGTCCGAATAAATTTCAAAACTGCTTCCCAAAAATTCAAATTCAAAGGTTGCGCCAAGTGTTTTTGTAGTTAATTTGCCATTTGCACTGTTCTCTTCAAAATTTTTATTGCCGTCTTTTGTTTGATAGTGACTTGGCTTGATTGTTTGATTGAGATTTGTGGTAAGTCCCGCATAAACCTCCTTTATAACTGTGTTTTCACTATTTCCCAAAATCACTAGTTTTAAATAGCGAAAGTAATCTTCATCGAATGTTACTCTGTAGCGTTGAGAATCAGGGTTATCGACAGTGCACTCGCTTAACTTTTCCCACAATGTATAATTCTCGCCGCCCATGGTTTCTTGGTCATATACACAATCTTTCATTCCATATAAATCAAATTGTGTAATTTTTTCCGTTGCTTTTGAACGTCTAAATATTTCAAAATAATTTATTCTTTGCGCCTCTTTCATATCGAATACAAAGACTTGAGGCATTTGAGGTCTTGAATTGCCAGAATAGTGAGAGTGATAGAAAGATTCCTCATCATTATCAATTAAATTTTCCTTGCCATAGCCGCTTTCTTCTTGTGGTGCTTCCAAAACAGCCCATCCTTCTCTATCAGGATTACTGTCCATGGTTACATCTTTAATACTGTCTACAAATTGTGGTTGCCACCCTTTAAAACTATCCGCTTTCTCTAAATCGGAATTTGTCACACCAGCATTTACTATATTGCCAGTTGGAACTTCAACTAATTTTGCTTCTTCCTCTTCGGTTGGCATTTTAACACCTATATGCAAGTGTCCTAGTCCGCCCCAGTTTACAAGTTCGGCTACAACGTCAAGTCGTTGACCTTCGGTTAAATATATCTCTAATTTTCTTGATGGGTCACTATCACTGAAATCTTGTTTATCTGTAGTCGTTGACATTGTCCCTTTAGGATTTTTGGTTTCGCCCTCATCAAAGAATTGAACACAAGAAGCATCATCCGCTCTTAAATAGAATGTGTGCATTCCCGTCGCTGATGCAACATATTTAAACTTCATAAGGAAATATTCAATGTTTTCATGTTTAAAATCGTTCTTTCCTGCAATTGCACTTTCCTCATAGCCCGTTGGGTCGTGGTCTTCGGCATAATTTCTTGCCGCTTCAAGGGTTGGCTTTATGGAATTAAGAACAGGCTCTGTTTTAGTTCCTAAATCCCAAACCTGAACATATGTTCCGCGATACAATAATTTAAGGTTTACATTAAGGCTTACTTTTCTTCCGCCTAATGTGCTTACTATAATATCAAATGAGTCATATTCGGTAACCTCATGTGGTGGTTGATATGTAACTTTCTTTTTAACCGGATCATAATGAATTTCACCATATTTTGGCTGTGTAACATCTTCTATTTTAAATTCTTTATATGATAAGATATTATCTCCCGATAAGTCGAAAACGCTTGGGAATTTTCCGTCAACTTCATATTTTCTTGCCGTTTCATTTCCGTCAATTCCGTTTGCCCATCGATAGGCAATTGGATAAAAGTCAGGTAAACTATTTAAAAATGCAAGTTGATCGGAAGTGAAATATTCATTTTTAATGTTTGCAAAGTAGTTTTCATTTACCCATTTTGTAATATTTACTCGGTCTACAAGTCCAATTCTATATACAAAATCGGCACGCTTATTATCACAGTATTTCTGATTTAATTTATATGTATAGAACATATCAATAAACTTCTCAGGCCCGAAAGAATGAAGAAGAGTGGAATACATAGATAGTTGGTCGAAGTGGGCTCCATTTCCATTGTTTATCTGGCCATAATCATTTATTTCATGAACAATGCTTGAATTTTCCTTGTCTGTGTAAGTTTTTGTAATCTTTAAAGAGCGCTCCACCGCAGTATATGGATGAACAAATTCGCCATGCTCAACATAGGTAAAACGGGTGTCCATATTGCATAGAAGCGAATATATTATCAAAATAAGCGTGTTATTCCAAACCTCGCCATCACCTTCGGCAAAGCCCCAGTTTACGCCATAAGTCGCAGCCTGAGTATGCCCTAATTCATGGAATGTCCCCCAGTTACCTTTTGTCGTGAGTTCCTCATAGTTCATGCAGGTATCAAACCAATACGTTGGCTGGGCGCAGAAGTTTGAGTTAAGTGCAACCGCTTCGCCGGCAGGGACATGTATATCATAACACATTGTCATATTGTAATTGTATGCTCTTCCATTAAGGGAAATATCAATTGCAAATACGCTGTGCCAGAAATATGCAAGTTTTTCCATATCATCACAATTTCTCATGTCTTGTGCAGGTCCGATAAGTTGACCATTTTCACAATCCAATGTTGCAATAAGACCGGGTGCATTTTTGTAATGTTCTTCAAAATCTTCTATTTTTGTAACCCCAAGAACGAAGTGAGGCGCTAAAACAGCACCTTTGATTATCATTTCAACTGGAGTATCGGTAGGTTGGAAGTATAATGGTCCGCCATACATGCTTCCGATTTTTACCGTCATTACATCTTCGCCATCTCCAACAAATTCAAATTTAGTGCTCATGCAAGGAACTTTCTGGTTTTGCCATTTCCATTGTCCTTGAAGGCCATAATGATCTTCTTCAAAATTTGGTTGTTTATTTTCCGCTTGTGCCGCATTTGCCCTAGCAATAATTTTATTATCCCAATATTGAAAATATTGTTCCATAGTTTTGAAACAGTCATTATTCTTCTCATCATAACCTTTATAGCCCATAGTATCTTGATGATGAGTGTATAAATTTAATTTGCTGCCCTTCTTCAAGCCCTTTATTGTGATTGTCGCAACCTCTCCAGGAACAAGATAAAGTCCAGTAGTCATTGGAGACCGATAAATAGGGTCAGTCACAATTCTCATCTCAACCGCTTTTGCAGTTTGTGGAATTTCACCATATATGTAATCTGCTGCGGGGTGTTTATATAATTCATCATTATCCACAATTTCTTGTGCATGCAAGTTGAAATAATATGCTTGACGCAAAAGGGCATATTTCTTAAATGACGAAAAATATGTCTGTTCATCTTTATCCTTAGGGCTATTTTTCAAGCCAACCATAGGATATTTAGGGTGTTCAAGGTCACCAAGAGTTCCGTCAAACGTCACCTCTGCCAGCTTATGAATTTTGGTTTCTGTTTGTAAATCCAAAAATTCATAGGTGTCACCCAATACCTTCACATCTTTTGGGTCGGGACGTGGAACTTCATAGTCAAGCACCTCCATAATAGGTTGACGCACCGTTACGCGCCTGCCACGAATATCGTTTAAAGACTTAACCGACAACCCCTCATCAATATCCTCAGGACGAACAACTCCCAAGTCTTGAATGCTTGGGTTTATGCTAGGATAAGTGTTCCTGACAGAAGCATTGTCAGAGCCAATTGCACTTATTGTTTGAAGTCCAATCCCTGTAACTCCAAGTGCAAAAGCACATAAAAAGCAAATAATAATTTTAAAGAATTTTCTCTTTTTCATAAATCCTCACTTTATATCTTGTATAATATCAGAAAGACATTATAAAGTCAATATCAAATATACAAAATTTTTTCAAAAATTGTTAAAAATTTTATTTTATATAAAAAATAAAAGAGGCGTTCCACTCTTTTAAAACACCCCTTATTTCCTATAATCAATTTTCAATTGTTAAAAATTTTTCGAACGCCCTCTTTGCATCATCATGTTTTAGCATAGAGCAAACTTTTTCGGCGTCAATCCACCTTCCATCAATAAAGCACTCTTCTTTATTGAATTCAATCTTTTGCTGTTTCTTTATTTTAAAGCCAAACACCTTGATTACTTTCAGTGCCTCTTCCCCATCAAAATAAAATGAAAATTCATCTATTGTCCTATGCAATCTTGCTCAGTCACAGAAACTTTAGCCTCTTCATAAAGTTCCCTTTTTGCAGTTTGAATATAACTTTCACCATTCTCATTATGTCCTTTGGGGAATACCCATTCCCCTTCACTGTTTAAAAGTAGCACTTTTCTTTGACTTTCTTCCATGACTATCGCCATACTTGAAATTTTTTCTTTCATGATTTTACCTCATTTATTTTTTTATAAGAATTTAGCGGGGCGAAAAATATTTATTTAAGTTCTTTTCTATTTCTTTTTTTAAGCTTAAACAAGCGGAAAGTTATTCCCATAATATATAGCACCATTGCCGATATCAAAAGAATAAAACGCAAGTCTTTAACAAAATGAATATTTCCCGTCGATGAGAATATCTCTTCAGCATCATATACAAACTTACTGTATATATTCCCGTCAGCAACCGGTCTTGAAGATAGTGAGGCAAGCAAATCTTTTCCCGACGAATATGGGTCTGCCGTTGCGTCAAACTCCTTTGAATAGGAGAACGCCCTATGCATAACCGCCATTTCTATCAGCATATCTTGTGGAATGTCTGTCGGACTTATCGCATTGCTTCCCATAAAATCATAGTTTGAATTAACTTTCATTACATAAATATTATACATTCCAACCTGTGGATTTTCAAACTCAAAGTGACTTCCATGCACAACCTTTCCCAAGTCATATTTTGAAGTCGTTAAGTCAGGCGCTTGAACGATGGCAACAAATTTGGCTTCCTTTTCTTCGGTGTTAAAGACTTTTACGCTTGTATTGAAATTATTCTCTGTCACTATCACTTCAAATGACAATTCTTCCTGTGGCAGTGATGCATTCATAAGTAAAGATGAAACCATATTTTTCACCAAGGTTTTTCCCGCATCAGAAGTTAATAAATCTGAGGACAATTTCTTCTCAAGGTCAATCAAAATGCTTCCGACCTTACCACTTCCATAGTCCCACTCCGCATAAAGGGGCGCACCATTTGCATATAATGACACATTTACACTTTTATCGATTTTCGCTTTGCTTGGAAAATATCCTTCAAGTTTAAGTTGGCTAAGTTCAAGCGGTGTCACGCCGCTAAGAATAGGAGATTTCTCTCCTTTCCTTGGATTAAATTTATCAAAACATACGTCTTCTAGTTTTAAATCCATTTTAAATATAGGGGCAACTCCATGCTGAGTCCTATAATCGTTTCCTCGTTGCAAAAGTAAATGATGGCCATGGCCGATCTCGGCAAGTTGATCCATTCTTCCAACATTTATTTCCCAACCTACAACATCATAGGCATGGTTAAAATAATATGTAACTCCGTCAACTTCTTTTTTGCTTCTATAATATGTAACGACTGTGAGATTTATCCCTTGAGTTTGATACGCCTCCTGCATTACTTTTAAATAATTTTCTGAATCACCCGCCCCGCCGTCTGAAAAAAGTATTATATGTTTTCGGGCAACATCGGTAGGAGCATTTGCAAGTATTCTGGCACAATGTTCAAAAGCAGGCGCATAATAGGTTCGATCTGTCCACAAATAGAATTCTTCGAGATTAGTTATTATATCTTTAAGTTCTTCCTTTTTAGTAACAGTCGTTAAAGGCGCTCTTTCCTCATATGAATCATTCAAGGAGACAATTGCCGCGTAGTCACGAGGAGTCAAAACGTGATCTAAAATATATCTTGCATCTTCAGCTGCAGTTTCAATTGATGTGCCTGAAGCACCTGTCATTGACGTCGAAACATCAAACAGAAACACAACCGCCACCGAAGGATTGTAACTTTCAACATTGACAGGAAGCATATCGGCAAGAATAGAACCTTTTAAGTCGCTGTCTTTGTAGCTATGTAAAACTGGAACCTGTTCATCGGGATCGCTAACCTTATTAGTGGTTTTTATATTGCCCTGCTCATCTTTTTCAAAGCCGCCAACAGTAAACAATCCACCACCACTTTGTACATAGGATTGAAGTTCAACTTGAAAACTTTGAGTCATATCGCTTGCCGCCGTATTGTAAAGAATAACTTCGCAGTATTGCGACAAATCTTTTGCCGTCATTTCATCTGACAACTTTATGTTTTTTATTTCAATTTCAATATTGTTTTTTTCCGCCTCGTCAAGCATGGACTTTAACTGGCCCGATTCACTTTGAAAAGTTTCAAAAATAAGAATCTTATTTTTCCCCGCCGCCTCAAAGTATGAATAAAATACGTTGTTTTGCTCTTTTTCATCGTCTAAGGCTTCTAGCGAGAATGCAAATTCATGAAATCCTTCCTTTTCAAACAAGTGAGTAAATGAAATTTCCTGGCTTCCAGATTGCAATTCTAAACTCAATTCCTTCTCTTTTACTTTGCCCTCTTCGTCCTTGTCGGCAACCTTCAATGTGGCATAGCCTTTATATGAACTTTTGATTTGAACCTTTACTTCAAATTCTTCACCCGCATAAATTGTTTTTGCAGGATAAGTAACGCCAAGAATGGAGGTATCCGAAATGTAGTTATCAGAATAAAAAGATGTTTCCAGTTGAATTCCTCCACGAGCAAGTTCCTTCATTGCGCTAAGCGAATCCCCGTCTGTCTCAAGTCCGTCACTTAAAATTACAACTCTCGTGCGTGCCGGATCAGATATGAAATTCTTTTCGCCCGATGCCGACCAGATAAACCTCAATGCCGAAGCGATATCGGTAGCATTATCATCGGGAGTTTGGCTTGAAACCTTAATATATTTTTGATATACCTCTTCCGCCTCTTCAAAGGAGTTTATTTTTGTCATATCAAGGGCAACATCTTGCCCATTTCCAAATAAGACAACTCCCACTCGGCAACGACCAACGCTTTGTCTTAGCACGTCATGAACAAAATTGTCCATTTCTTCGCGTTGAGATGCCGCCGTGTAGCTTGTGTCGACAAGCACGACCGCTTCGCTTGGAAAGTTTTTTTCGTCATATTCGATTTGAATGCCAGCAATGGCAAATATAAATAGTGAGGCAACAACGCACTGGAAGATTGATGAAAGTATTAAATTGGCACTTATCGCCTCCTTCTTCTTACGCGCAAAAACGAGGGCTAAAATCGCCACAAAAACCGGTAAAATTAAAAATAGCAGCCATGGACTTAAAGAAAATGTAACAGTCGCGTTCATTTACCCCTCCTTATAAAATATATTTGAATTGCAAAAACCACTCGATTATCATGAGCATCAATGATGCAGCTGCAAGCCAGATGAAAAAATCTTTGCCGCTTTCGCTTTGAAGCTCATTATTATCAAGATTTGCATGAAATTCCGATTGTGCAAAGAGTTTACTTTCAGATGGAGATATATGCACATATGCCCTTCTCACTTCATCCTCTTTTTCAAGTCCAAATAGGGTCGTAAAAGTATATGTGCCAACATCATCGAATGTAAACTCGTTTGGAAATTCACTTATGATTTTTTCGTTCTCATTATGGTCGACTTTTATTAAATTACCTTTACAATTAACTTGTGTAATTTCGCCAAAATTGTAATCATTTTTCTGCAGCGTAACAGGGGCGAAATAATTAATTATGTTATACAGAAAAATCTGAAATTGGTCACTATAAAAATTTGACATGTTTATGCTAAATGGAAGCATGATATATTTTGAATTTGAAGTGTTTTTAACAAGCATAATAGGATCTTCATTCAAATAAAGTATAGGTTCAAAACCACTCCCTTCATAATCAATTCGGCTATACTGAGTGAGATTTATTTTTTCATAATTCATATATCTCAAAAGTTGATGGTCTATGGCACTTGTGCATGATTTAGCACCATCAAGAGCAACACTTTCTTTAAGTGAAAGTCCCAAATTTGCTTGATTTAATGTTTCGTCAGGGTCAACAAGTATAACAATTCCATCTTTAGGAAGTCCATTTTTCAAAATTTCATCGGGTAGGGAATTCTCAAAAATATAAAAATCATAACCAGTATTTTCCGCTTCTCTTTCTTCTTCATGATAGATTTCATGGAAAGTAATATTGCGATAATCACTCATGTTGACAGCAAGATTGTTAAATCCAAATTGCCAAAAACCATTTGGATTTTTGCTCCAATATTCGATTTTAATTGGGTCACGCAAACCCTCAAAAACATAATACTCGTCATCGTCAGAAATAGAATCGTTAAGATTTGGAATGGAGATTTTTACTTCCTCATAGGAGTCAAAAAACCAATCCTCCTCCCCGCCGTATGTGGCGTTTGTGGCTGTAACCGTCACTCTCTGAACCTGCTCGGATAAATTCCCATCAACTGAAAATGTGACGGGAACTTCAAGATGAAAATCTCGAATGATTTTCCCATTATCCGCTCCCTTAATGTCAAATGAAACATTGCATTTTCGAGTTATATCCCCGTATGCGCCAAGCACCATTTCAAACATATATTCATTGTCAACAATCGCCACCGTGCAACCAAGAATAGCGATATTTTGTTCGTTAACTTTATCGCAAACATTTTCAGTCTCAACTGCTGTGCCAAGATTGCCGAATTGAGTATCCGAATAAATATAGATTTTTGCATAAGGATTATTATCAAGCCTCGTGCCAGCAAGATTTATTGCACTTTCAATGTCGCCTTCTTCTAAAGTGCATGAGATATTGTCAAGCAAGGAAATAATTTCACTTTTATTTTCGTATTTAAGGTCGGAAAATAAATATGTCGAAGTCTTGCCCGTCACAATTGCCGATACGCCTCCTTCTTTAGATTGCTTGAAAAAGTCATCAACTTCTTCTTTCGCAAGAGAAAGGGCACGCTCAAATCGTGTTTTGCCGTCTATCAATCTTTTTGCCCGCATGCTTGCAGACGCGTCAATCACAAGCACACATTCTCTGTCTTCAGCAACCACTTCTTTAAAATAGAGTCGTGGTTCTGCAAAGCCCACTGCGATTATTGCAAGCACCAGCGCTTGAATAAAAAATATTAAAATATTGCTTAAAATTAAATGCTGCTTTTTAGATTGCGAAAGAACGCGTTTCCAAATTTTTGTTCCGGAAATGCGTTTTTCCTTGTATTGGGGCCTTATTAAATATATGACCAGAAGCACCGCAATTGCAACAAGTCCTATAAAGCCCAAAGGTAAAAGCCAGCGCAATATCAATATTTTTCTCCTTTTGTAATTTTAAGGTTTTAAAGTTTCATAGTAGTCGCCCAAAATGTCTTTTAACTCATCAGGCACATTTCTATCCTCTAGTTCATTCTCAAAACTTCCGCGGTCAAAATCTTCCTTGTAATCCTGAGTTCCATCAATCACTTTGTTGTTTTGACGGTCTTTGCTTCCGCTGCTACCCGAATTCCCCTGTCCAGTTTGGCCGCCACCATCTTCGCCTTTTGAATCATCATCTCCATCATCGCCTTTATCGGGATTTTGAGAGTCATCTCCCTTTTCAAGTTCGCCGTCTGCGTCTTCGTCAATTTGTTTATTCTTTTCAAAAAGTGCATATATCACCATATCTTCACGCACGTTTATTTCTGTTCGTGGATTGGATTGATTTGCAAGTCGATTTGCATTTACATCTACCCACGCGACAAAGTGATAGCCTTTTGCGGGAATCGCCGCAACCGCTTTTGTGTAATGACCTTTTTCAACCTTTTGAACGGCCTCACCATTTATCGTTCCAGTTCCTTCCTCATAGATTCTGTATGTAACTGTAAATGTTTGAGTTTTCTCTTCGGGAATGGTTTGTGTCTCTTCCGAAATGAACACATCTGCCGCCGAAAGCATTGACATCGTTGTTGTGCCTGCGGCA
>CANQBU010000014.1 GCA_947589615.1 uncultured Clostridia bacterium
ACAATGTATCGTCTTGATATGTATGAGGAAGTCTTGTTTGAATATCATTTAATATTTGCCTTACTGTGGTTCTACTTACCATATATCCCATACAAAACACCTCCTATCTTGCTCTAATAATATATTTCGTACTATTTTCAGTTGTTAAATTAGGAACAGTAAATGTAGAAGGTAAATCTTCATTCTCACCATTTAAAGCTACATATAAGTTTCTATATTCTTCTGTATTTACAGTTTGGCCTTTACATTCTAAATATCCATTTGGAATATCTTGCCCTGCATACTCTATAACTGCTCCTATTGGTGCAAATTCTGGAAATTGTATTATTTTAACATCTTTTATTTTTGAATCTGCACTATTACCTATAAAAACTACTTCATTAGCTTTAAATAATGTATTTGAATAGTAATAATTGCCTTTAGGCACAAATATGTATCTTGCTCCTACTTCTATAGCGTCATATATTGCTTGTTGAATATTTAATCTATTATCAGTCATTCCATCTCCAACAACGTTATAGTTTTGAAGCGGTACTATACCGAAAGTATAGAAAAATAGATTTTTTAATTCACTCATTCTTAAATCATCTCTCATTTTTAAACCTCCTAACCATAATATGTTTTTCCGTTATAACTCAAGCCTATTAAATCTTTTTCATTAGGATTTGGATAATAATAATAGAAAATTCCATTAGTTGAATCATGTGCTAAGACTCTACTATTTAATATGTCAAAAGTTGGCATTGCTCCATTTTCAGTAATTGGTAACTCAGAAGATACTATTTGCCATTCGGCATCTAAGTTTAAAAGATCTACTTTATAGCAATTTAAATATTGGTATCCTAGTTTTGGACTAATCACATATTTATCATTTCGACTAAAGAATCCATAATTATATTCGTTATTACTTCCATCAAATGGAACTACTTTTGTGTCTGACATCTTAATTAAATTTATTGTTTTTTCAATAATGTCATATTCTACCTTGTGAGGTTTTCCATTAAAAATTGCAAAGTTTTCTTCACTATTAATCAACATTTGAGAACATCGTGAACCATCATTAAAATTACCACTTGTTACAAATCTAAAATGATCTAATAAAATTAAACATGCTGTTCCATAATATGGTGTACAAATTAAAAATCTGTCATTTTTACTAAATCTAAAAGAACTCATAACGTTATTACCCCAACTAGATCCTATATCTGCATAAAGTAAATCACTTCCTGAATCTAAAAACCATGATAATTTTTGAATATATACTTTACCAGAAGTAAGTGTTCCTACAAAATAAGCAATTGTAGAAGGATCTGTATTGCTATAACAAATAGAACCATAATCACGACTTGGATTATTAATAACAATCTTTTTCTTCCATACATCTCCTGATAAGCCTTCTGGACTGGTTACTCCAATTGCACCATTTTCATTATTTCCTCGTACATCAAATAGGAAATTATAGATTGCAACATCTGTTCCTATAGAAATTTGAAAAATATTTGCCCAATAATTTAATGGTGATGCTGCAATACAATTTATAGTTCCTTCTATTTCTAGTTCTGACAAAGTATATGAAAATTTTTTAGTTAAATCTTTATGATAAATCTGATTGGTAGACGATAAATTATATATAACTATTTCATCTTTAATTCCCTCTGTTCTTTTTCTATCTGCAATAATATAATCTCCATAAACAGCAGTATGAATAAATCCTATTCTGGCATTTGAGCCTCCATTTTTCACAATAGAAATACTTGGATCAACATTACATTCTCCTCCTATCAAAACTCCTGCTTCTCCATATATTTCACTAGCAACTACTTCATTGTTTCCTAAAATAACCCCTCCTGTAGAAGAGCCTCCTTCTGGTACTAAAGTTCCATGTATTTTATTACCATTTACATATGCAGTATAACCTTGTAACAATTTATCTGGTGTAGCATTAGCGTCAGATGTATCAATATATCCATCTGGAATGACTACTAATGGTTCAGAACTTCCACCAGTTTCAATTTTTCTTATATTAGAAGCCATTTCACCAAACGTATCTGTAGCAGAGGTTGAAACTCCTTTGTCAGTAATAGCCTCTGCTATCTTCTTTTTTCCATTACTGACAGATTGAAAAAGTTCATCAGTTGTTCCGTTTAGTTCTTCAATAGCATCTGTTACTGTCTTAAAGTTTTCGTTTACATCTTGCACAACGCCATCTATTTTATTGCTACAATTAGTATGACATGCTTCTATTTGCTGTGTTAGTTTCTGTTCTAATGCTGTTATATCTGTATCTTTAGCAAAATCACTAAAATCTTGATTTCTAATCATAGTATTTGTATATTCTTTTGCTTCGTTCAATTTAGCAGCATCTTGTTGATCTATATATTTCTTTAAAGAAGCTTCTTTATTGTCATGATAATCTTGTACGTATTTTTCAGTTGCATATTCTTCAGCAGGAATACCACCTAAATGAAGAGAATCGTTTGCAAGATTAGCATCTGTTTTGCCTTGAGAACTAGCATTATAATTACTTATTTCTTCATAAGATTTTGGCATCTGTTCATTCTCCTTTCTTAAAAGTAAGGGAAGCAAAAATATTTTGCCTCCCTATTTCTTGTTTAATCTGTTTTTTTAAACAGCTACACCTTTAGAACCTACTAGTCCTCTCCAATCGCAATATCCTACGTCAAAACGAGTATAACCATACATATTGTAGTCCATTTGATCTTGTATCTTTTCTGAACCGAATATTGGCTCTTCTCTTCTTAGGAATAGTAAATTATCAAGACTTGTATCTTGGATAAACCATGGTTTCATAGTTCCTTCTGGATCAGACAAATTATCCCATACTCTTACTGTTAAGTTTGGAACAGTATTAACATCATTATTATTTGTTCCAGCTTGTAAAATAGAATTTACAATAGCTTTTGCGGTAAACTCTAATTCTGGACATACCACTAATTGTGTTGCTGAAGCAGAAATTAAAATACCTGCTTCGTCTTTTTGCAATCTCATTAATGTTAATGCTGCTTTTAATGATTCATCTGTTAAAGGTCCTTCTATAAGATTAGAACATTCAGATTCAGAATTAATTAATGGGTGGTCTTTTGCAAATAGTGCTTTTCCGTCATAGCCAGTATTGTCAAAACCTTTTAAGATTACACTTGCTGACTCTGCTTCCTCTGTTGCTCTTAAACCTCTACCAAGTCCTTTAGCAGAACCGCCTTTACCGATACCTTTCATAACATTGTATAAATCATCTTGTACTAATTCCCAGGTTAATTGATATGCTTTGTCATATCTCTTAGCCTCGAAAGAAGCAACTTCTCCTTCGTCAAATTTGTCATGATTGAATTTACTTCCTTCTGTGTTTGTTTGCCACAAACCAAATGCTCCTAAATGAGGATATGTTTGCTTTTTAGCATTCATTTTGTCAGTTTTAAAAATGTTTTTATACATTAATGGTTTTTCATTGTAACTATCGAAAAATATTTTTTTGTGAATTGGTGTTAACAATTCAGCGAAATTGTCTCTTGTCATCATTGCTGCTTCTGTTGCCATAATAAATCAACTCCTATATTTTAAAATTTAGTAGTAAATATAGGAAAAAGCTTTTAAAAATCACTTTACTTTCTTTTTGCTATATTCATTATATTGTTTGATTGAATTAGCATTTTTTGCAGCTAAATAATCATTAATATCCATTCCTGCTGCTTTTGCTAAAGCATATTCTGCTGTTGTAGCTTTTACTTTTGGAGTAGTATTTTCAACTGCTCCTCCTGCATTAGAATTGATATTACCTAGAATTTCTTTTCTTGCTTGATTATTTTGTATTTTTGCTTCTACTTTTCTAGTTATTTCGCTGTTAGAATTTGCTGTTTTGTTATAGCTTACTGCATAATACGCTTGTTCGATACTCAAACCTTTGTCGACTAATGGTTTTATTTCATCTTCAAACTCTACTATGTCATTAAAGCTATTTTCTTTTGACTTTTCTAACAACTCATTTTTGAACTTTATATCTGCTAATTCTTTTTCTAATTTTTTAGATCCAGATTGCTTTTTATCGATTGCTCCTGCAATAGATTTTGCAATACTTTCTTCTACGCCACTTTCAATAAGTTCATCAAGAGTTGTTTTTTCTTGAGCTTTTGATGCATCTTCTAAAGCAGAAAGTCTAGCTTCAAATTCTTTATTTTTCTTTTCCGCTTCTTTTCTTGCTCTTCTTTCAGCATTTAAACTCCTTTTCAATGATTCTTTTTCCTCATCTACCACAGTAGTTTGTTCTGTGGCTGTATTGTTTTCTTGTACTTCATCTACCTCTGGTAATGTTATAGAATCACCTCCTGAATTGATTGTTCCTAAATCAATTCCTTCTTGCTCATTCTCCATAATGTTCTCCTTTCCATTTTTTAGCCAGGTTTTGTCCTCAAAAGATTTTTGGCCAGGTTTACTCCTCTAATTTAATTTGATTTTTAGCCAGGTTTTCTCCTCTATATATTAAAATTAATTAATATCTATTTATCTTGATGTGTTTTTAAATGTACTGAAAGCCCTGCTTTGTTTTTAAAAGTTTTTTGACATACAGGGCAAGTAAATTCATTACTTACAATATTCTCTTCTTTGTTGTCGATTTTAGGCGTTTCTATAATGTCTTCTTCTTTTTGTCCAATATCTTTAACAATATAAGTTTGTCCCGCTTGTTTTATAAGTAATAATGTATCCTTTCCACAATCAGGACACTTAATTTCATCTACATGTCTAACAGCTCCACCATAAAACTTATCATCATTAATACGTTGCAATTTTTTCATGTCTTTAATTACAAATTCATGGCCACACTCACATTTAGTTGTTCCTTTAATTTTATAGCCTTTTAAATCCATTTCTATACTCCTCTCATATAAGATGTTTGTACATTTCCATTAGCATTTAGTCCCTCAATATTAGCATTTTGTTCTTGTGTTATAGGAACTTGTTGTTGTATTTGTTTCAACAGTTCATTATCAAATATTTGTAGTTCTTGTTGTTCCTCTAAGCTTTCTGGTACTTCCTGAATATTTAATCCTACACTTTTAGCTAGATATTTTCTATATTCTTTTGTGCTAATTGCTTTATCAATAAAAGATTGTCTTACTATTGAATGTCTGTAGGCACGATTATTTGGAAGTCCAGCTCCAACTGATACAGATAAATCAAACATTACTTGTCTTGTTTCTCCATCGTCTGATTGCATATATTTATAGTCTTCTTCTTTTGCATCTGGATTCTTCTCTTTATATGTTTTTCTATAATCAGTATCACTCTCTATTAATACAGGAACTCTATTTAATGTATCTGGATTAAAAGAAGTAAAATCATCTTGTCCATTTTCTCCTGTAATTTTAAATAGCATTGTCGTATTCCAATTTAAAAGTGCAAGTTCTATTGCATATTCAAATATGTCTGATAATGTTTCTTGTAGTAATCCCTTTTTATGCTCTATCATTGAATTGCCACTATTCTGTAAAGCTAAACTTTCTGTAGCTGTGTCAATTCCGTTTTGCTGTTTACCAATCATTTGATCAGAAAATCTAGTAATAATTTGTCTATCGTTATTAATTAATTCTGTTCTCTTATTTAGTATGTATGTTGGCATACTAGGAGGATTAAGCCACTTAAATCCATTAATATCGTTTGTAGGAAGTATTTGTCCTGGAGTATTTACTATTTTCTCTGGATCAATTCCAGAACTATTAGATACAACTCCCATAGGATTTCCTGTAAGTCTTGCATTTCTTTGAATACTATCATCTATTTCATCTATTTGGTCTGATACTGGAAGTAATAACTCTGCACTTGCTTTTCCCCATACTGTATTTTCTCTATACATATCTGGTGTCAAAAAGTAAGGATATTTTGTATTAGGAAATAATTCTAATTCTTCTGGTTTTACCTTGTCTGCTTCTTCTTTCTTTCCTTCTTCTAATAATTTAGTTTGCTTATCTATTGCTTCATCTATTTTTTTCTGGTTATATTCTTTTAATTTCTTTTTAGTATCTCTTAAAACAACTCCGTCACCAGACATCTCTACAAGTCTTAGTTTTAATACTCCATTTTCTTTATATCTAGTCCAGATTAACAAATGAACATATTGATCTTCCTCGTTTTCAATAATCAAATTTTGTACTGGATCTAAGTTCGGAATAATTGCACTTGCTAATTCTTCTCCAAACTCTACTTTAGCAGAATAAATTGATCTAGCTTTTGCTTCAATAATATATTGTGCTTCCTGAATATCATAAACATCTGTTATAGCTGGATCTATGAATAATTTAGAAGGGTGTATCGGTTCAATACATGGCATTCCTTTTCCATCTAGCTTATCAAAATCCCATAGAACTCTAAATATACCAGTACCAGTCATCTCTCTACGTCTTTCATGAACTTCTATTTTTCTATACATCTTGTTTCTATCTTTAATAAAATCCGCTAGTACTCTTACTTGATCACAAAAAGGTCTATCTCCTGGTTCTCGTGGATCTACTTGAATTGCTATGGTTTGATCACAAAGAAGAGCTGTCTTTCCTTCTATGTTGGAATTAGTGATATTAGTATTAGGAGCGGGTTCATCATCTTCTCCATATTCAAAGTCGCCCTCCCAATATTTTGCTATATCTTCCCATTTTTTAGTTAGACCAAGTCGCTGTTTATCATTATATGCACGTCTATACCATACTAAGAATTGTTCCGCTTCTTCTATTTCTTTTTCAGACATAATTGTTTTTCTTCTAGCCCTTTTTTCTTCAATAACATCTTCTAAATTATCTTCCACCGACTATTCTTCCTTTCTTGGTTTTATTTCTATTCCATTTTTAGGTTTAACTGGTTCATATAGTCCATCTTGATTCTTATACTTTTTATAATTTTCTCTACCTTGTAGAATATTGTCGAATTTTGCCTGTGATATAGAACTATGTTCTCTTTTAACTTTTTTATCGTTATTGTTAGGTGTCTGTATAAGTTTTTGTATTTTATTATTTATCTCTACTAAGCAAACTACATTTATGATTGTTATAATTATTAAGATCATTATTAATATTTCTATCATCTTCTCCTCCTTGCTACTGAACTTACTACATTTACTTTAATAGGTGTGTTTATATCTTTATAACCTAAATCTTCTAATTCAGTTGGTGTATATGTTCCTTTTGGTAATCTTTCAGTTCTAGTCATTGGTACTTGCCACATTGTACAAAAATATCTAAGTGCATCTGGATCATGAGTTAATTCGTGAGGTTCTGTAGATACGTCATTTGGATTCTTTTCATCATGAATCAACGATGGTAAAGTTCTTATAAGATTTGTACAATTACTGAATATCTTTAGTTTAGACGTTAATTGTCCTTGTTCATCTTCTATTATTTTTAGCCACTCATGTAATGCTAGCCAACCATCTATTCTGTTGTTATCTGCTTTAGTTAAGAACTGTCCATTCTCTGCAAAAATATCTGCTGTACTTTTCCCTGTATCTCGATTTCTGTTCCATAAATCAGGTGGTGCATAATCACAATATATCTTTTCATTTGTCATATCATTTATCTTTTTAGCAGCAGCTGATACAATTAAATTTGATTCATAAAGTTCTTTATACACGTACGCATTCATATTCCAATCTAATGCAATCCACAATACTGCACACATATCTAGTCCATAATCTCTTGTTCTAAATATTCTCCAACTATCTGGTATCTTAAAAGGTTCTATTACATGTATATCTCTTCTAAATTCAGAAAAAAATTGTCCATCAAATATATCCCAATCACCATACTTTAATGCTTTTCTTTCTTTTTCAGGAAGATTGTCTAATCTTGTTATATAATCAGGATCATTTTCTAGTAAAAACATATTATCTTGTACTAACGATGGAATGAAGATTCTACTTCCTTCTTTAAACTCATGTATTGTATTTGGTTCTCCTATATCAATAAATCTTGTCTTTACCCAGCTATGTCCTATTCCTCCTGGATTGGTAGAACTCTTTAAACCTTTAGGATAATTGTTTGCACCTCTACATCTTGAGATCATATAAATATACATATATTCTGTGAAATGAGTTAACTCATCGAAGCGGATAACATCATATTCTGCAGATTGATATTTGTATACGTCTTTTTCATTATCAATATACCCAAAATCTATTATGCTACCATTCTTAAATGTCCATATATGTTTACTTGAATTGTAACTTGCTACTTCTGTTGGATAAAGTTCTAAACTAACTCTTATTAATGATTTCTCCAAATCAGGATAAGTTCTTCTGAATATAATCTGTTTTGATTTAGGATATTTTAAAGCATATAATAAGGCATCTATTAACTGTCCATAAGACTTACCACCGACCGTGCAGCTCCACCAAACAATGTTTCAAATGCTGTAGAATTGATAAATTGACTTTGCTTTTCTGTAATATCTATATCCATATATTATTTTTTCCTCACATTGATGTTTACTTCAAATGGTTTATCTGTTTCTATTTCTACTTTATCTTTAAACATTCCTAAATGCCTTCCTAAAGTTTCCAATGCTTTTGATTTATCCCATAATTTTACTTTTTGAGTATCTCCAATTTTTTCTCTATTTTCTCCATATCCATCATATTCCTCTAACGTTTCTATACTCGCTATTGCACCAGCTGTATTATCATCTAAATCTTTCATAAATTTTAATCTGCCAGTATCTGTATATAAATTTCTTATATCTGAAAATGCTATCTTAGATAATTCATTAATTATTTTTTGCCTTAATTCTTTATTATCATTATGTAGTTCTTCTGTTGCATCTTTCAAATACTCTTGTACCTTAACATTCCTTAACAGTCTACTACTCGCTGCATTAGCTGCTTCATCAGTCTGACAATTTGGATATGTTACTTTATAAGCTCTTGTTGCATTAAAATCAATTAAGTATTCATCACAAAATCTTTTCTGTTTTTCTGTTAAGTTATTGTTGGTCATTTACATCACCTTGTTTTTTATACTTACTAATTATTTCATTTATAAAATCAGTTATACTAGCCACTAAATCACATACCATCTCTTCATTAAATTCTGGTACATTATACATTCCATAGTTATAAATAAAACAATGTGTTAACTCATGTTTTAAAGTTCTTATTTTTTGATCAATACACATATCTTTATTTATCCAGATTTCATGAGTAGGAAATATAGCTACTCCAAATGCAAATGTTGCTCTATCATCTACATTCTCCTTATAAGTTTTTAGCATTGTATCTGAATCTTTTTCTATAATTGTCCATTCATTATTGTTTATTGTGAACTTCATAATATTACCCTTTCTTATAAACACTATGTAAGATATAAAATAAGTTATGTCCTATATACTATTTATAAGCAAGATAACTAGAATATCTTGCCGAAGGAATTAAGGAATTTTTTATACCATTTTATTATTGTAAAAAAGGTTAAAAAACAAATCTTAGAAAAACAGGTTACATATAAATATATATTAATTATCTAGTATCTTAATATTTTGATTTTAATAACTTATTTATATGAGAAAAGACTAGGTGTAGCCTAGCCTTTCTCTTTAATTTGTTTTAAAGCAATTTTTAATTGCTTCATGATATTTACTACTGTATGTACTATAACACAGAAAAGCCCCTAATTATTCCTGATTTTTTCTGTTTAGTAAACATAATGTAGAAAAATAGCAAAATAATAGAGCTTACCATTATGATAAGCTCTAAAAAAGTATATATTATACAGTCAGTGTATGTTAACGACTTAATTTGTATAATGCATATTGATTCAACGATACTCCCTCTTGTTCAGCTTCAATTGACAATTTATAATGTAATGATTTTGGTATTCTTACTATAAATTTACCACTAAAATCATCATAGCCTATTGGTAAAGGTACTTCAAATCCACCTTCTATTTTGGTTTCTATCCACCCTCTCATTGCTTCTCTTAAATTTTCATACGCTTCTTCAAATGTTTCTCCTGTACTTTGACACCCGTCTAATTCTAAAACACGAGCATAAAAGTAAGACCCACTTTCATCTGTAATTGAATGTATAATATAATTGTATGGTAAATTCATATAATCTTCCACATTTTTCATAAAAGCTACCTCCTTTTTATAGTGTACTCGAAGAATAGGTTTTTATTCTCCTATTCTTCTAAGTACATCTTTAACATACACTGCCTTTAATGGATTGTCTTCCTTAATCGTAATTACATCTCCTCTTTGATTAATAAAGTTTCTATGAGATGTTCCGTTTCTTTGGTTTCATTTTATATCCGTTGTATTCTAAAACTTTTGCCAATTCTTGAAACCTAATTCCATTTGGCTGTCTTTTCATCTTTTGTATAATCTTCTCGATGTCTGGCATTAATATTCCTCCTTTCAGAAATATATGCCTATTTAAAAGACTATATATATGATACTACATTTAGTATCTGTTTGTCAATAACTTTATATAATTTATTTACAAATAACCCCATTCCTTTGCTAATAATTCAATAGATTTATTATAAACATTATAATATGTCCATTTAGATATATTTTTATTTGCCTCACAATAAGCCCAGTCATAGCCCTCTTTAAAAATTAAATCATATACTGCTTTTTCAAAAGGCCTTAATTGCTTATAAGCATTTTCAATATATCTCATTCTTTGTTCTACTAAAAAAACAGTTCTAGTAGACATCAAATTAGATTTGTTAGCTTTAAATATATCCTTGTTATCCCAGTATTGTTTAAGTTCTCTTTCTAAAAATTCCTTTGTTTCTTTATCCATTCTATTTATTGTTCCTTCCAATCTATCTTATTTTCAATATTCTCAAAAATAATACCGTTATTGGTTAAGTCCTTTATACAATCATCTAATCTTAATTTTTCTCCTTTAAAGTCATTTACATTAGACCATATTTGCTGCATAATTTCTGGCAATCTTTTTTTACCAAATCCACACTCTTTCCTTAAAGTATAAGCTACTGCAATACTATAAACATTAAGGTATTGATCTACAATATCTTTGTTTCTTTTATCACATTCAGCAATCATATCATTATGTACATCGTCTATCCATTTACGAAGTTTTTTAGGATTGTCAAATACTTTATTTAATTGTTGTTCTTGTCTCTTAGTTAATATCATCTATTTCCACCTCTTTATCATCTGGATCATAAGAAAATGTTTGAACTTTTGAATTTAATAGTTCTGATATAATGTTTGCTTTTGGACATTCTTTTCTTAATTGATTTAATGTATTTTGCAATGCTATAATTAATATAGCTATTTCTTTATTAGAAACATTTTTAAGCCTTACTTCAGCATATGGTTCTTTCCAATCATCTTTTGAAACAACTATTTCACTTCTTGCATAATGTTCTGATTTTATCATTTTTTCTTTTCTTTGATTTTCGTATTCATTTATATTAACTTTCATATTATTTATCCTCCAATAATTCTTGTAATTCTGTTATTAGTTCTTCTCTGTCAGCACTCCAATACTCATAGTTTTTCATTTCTTCTACCTTATCTTTTATCTTCTTTTTAGGTATAAAATTATATTTCATATGATATTCGTGTATTTTATTAAAATATTTTTCTTTGTCTAATGCTTGTAACACCATTTCAATTGCTTTTTTCTCTCTTACTAATTGTAAATATATTTTGGTTTTACAGGTGCTCTCTTCATAGTTTTTTATATGCCTATTAAGCATTTCTATTCTCTGTCGTAATTCATTTATTGCTTCTTCTAAATTCATTTATTTTTCCTCCAATAATTCTGGATTATCATATATTGTACCTGCAACTTCTATATTGTATTTATCTTCTGAAACACTCCATAAAATTTTATTATTGTTATTCACTAAATAAAATCCAGCTAATTCATCTATATAAACAACTTTTGCATAAGATAAATTTATAAAATTCGGTTTTGTATCATCAAAAGTATCTTTTTTAACTATATCTCCTTCAAATATCTTTTTTCCATTTTTATCTTTTAGTCCTGTGTATTGCATAATTTCTACCTTATTTGATATATCTTTCCATTCAAAATCTTCATAATCATTATAATTACTATCTTTTCTAAATACTTGGTCTAATCTAAATGTTAATGGTAATATGTAATCATATTCTCCATCATCAAAGTATGTCATTTTCTTTAATTCTTTATCATATCCTCTAAATTCTATCTCTCTCATATTCACTTCTCCTTAAAATTATCCACTTTTACCTTCTTCATAAAGTTCATTTGCTTTTGCATAATCGATCATATTCATAACTTCTTGCATTGTTTTATATGTCATTTGATTTATTTCTTTTTTAGTTTTACCTAATTCTAGGCCTTTAGGTAATACTTTAGAGTTTCTTATTACCATAAATAAAGCTAGTTTAAATCTTTCTTCTCTACTCATTTATTCTTCCTCTACTTTCTTTTCAAAATATTGTTTTATACACTCATCACATAGTTTTTTATTTTCTCCTGCATAATGTTTGCAATTATCTTTTATAAAATACTTACATATATTACTAGCAATTATTACACTTACCATCTCATCTATTATTTTATCGTTTCTATTCATTTCATCTATATAATTATTTATTATATTATTACATTCGTAGTTATCTGCCTCTAGTTCTTTTATATATTGTAAAAGTGTTTCTAATGTTTCATTCTTTGCAATACAATAATTTTCAATTCCATTTCGTTTAAATCTCCTTATAATCTCTATTAAATCTTCTTTTTTAGGATTACTTAATCTTTCTTTTGCCTTCTCTATTTTTTCTTTACTCATTGTTGCCTCCTATAAGTCTTAATATTTCCTTTGTTTTAGTTCTATATGCTTTTAGTCTACATCTACTATAATCATCACAATGGTTGCCATCTTGTAAAGTTTTTGTTATATTTATTACATCTTTTTCTAATCTGCCTTTTAATATTTTTTCTTTTTGTTCTAATTGATCCATGTAATTTAATACCATTATTAAATCTTTTTTCATACATATACAATTAGGATAATCTTTACAATCTTCATTGCTTGTTAGTGTTTGTTTCACTAATCTTTCTTTTGCTTTTTCTATTTCTTCTTTTTTACTTAACATTTAAAATACCTACCTTTAATCTATTACTTACTATTGATTTAATTTTTTGTAAATCCCAGCTATTTTGTTTAATTCGTTTATTTCTTCTTGCTTTAATTTATGCGTTTCAAGCAATTTAGGTAAATCTGACATATCTCCTTTTAAATTCCATTGTGCTCCGCATTTATTTGCAAATGCTATATCATTAAAATCTATAACATTTTGTAATCCTATTTTGTTGTATATATTTTGATATGCTTGTCCTAATTCAAAAGATAATTGTATATAAAGTTCTATTTCTTCTTTACTTAACATTTAACCACCCTAGCTCCTTTACTTTTTCATTTATTGCTTGTAGTTCTTGCATTGTAAACCATTCGTACATACCAGATACACCAAAATTGTTTGAATTTTCTTTTCTGATTCTACGATTAACAAAAAAAGCTATGTTTTTGTTATGTTTTTTATCTCTATATACAATTCTTAAGTCATTAAGTTGTTTTATTTTTATATATCCTAATTCTTCAAACATTTTATCTGCTTTGCTCATTTTGTACCTCCAAAAATTTCTTTTCTTAGATCAGTTATTTTAAAATCACTTTTAGGTATATCTTTAAATATTTCTTCGTTGTATATATGGTTTTCAAATTTATAACAAGTAAACTCTCTACATATAAGTGGCCTATTTTCATATATATCACACTTATTGTTATTATTTAGAAATGGACATCTACTATACCAATCTTTAATTAATGGATGTCTATTTTCTTTTTTAGCTAATCTTTTCATTATATTTATTTCTTCTTTTCGTAAAGGTAAAAAGTTGGAACAACAGTTTCCACAGCACTTACATTCAAATGTACTCATTGCTTGTCCTCACTTTCAGTTAGTTTTTTACAATTTTTAATTTAAATTGATTCAATTTGCAATTTTATTTTTGGAATATCTTTTAATACTGAATTATAGTTATTAATTACAACACCAGCTTCATAGACATCAGTCATTAAATTTTTGTATATTGCATCATGATTCTCAGCGTTCTTTGGTTCATCAGAATACATGTTGTATTTTTTGCACCATTCATTCTTTAATGGATTATTAAAAAAATCTTCTAACATCGGAATGTACTTGGCACAATATGCTTTTTGTTCCTCATTTATTTCATTGTTGATTGATGCCTCAATATCTGCTTTTACTTCGTCAGAGCAGCCTAAAACGTTCACTAATTCAATTTTCATAAGTCTCATACGGGCTTTATAAAATTCATCGAATTTTGCTAAATTCATAGAGCAGAAAGAAGGCATGTACTTGACATGATGAAAACACTTAGATTTATTTAAATTAAAAGACATTGGTTATGCATCTAATTACAAAACTTCAAACCTATCTAATTTATTAGTTTTATTATTTGAATTACCTCTTAACAAAGAGGCCTATGGAATTTCTAATATTAAAAAAATCATCTCTAACTCCAAAAAATAGATACGGGACAACTTTTTTTGATTATATTAAAAGTAGAAAAGCGCCTTTATTTAGGCTTTTTTTCTTCTTTTCCTTTTCTCCAACTGTCAAAGATGAGATTATATCATATTGTTAATAATTTCTTAACGATAAACTGATTTTTTTCAAACTCTCAAAGTGTATCATCTTTATTCTATCATCATGACAAAAGCAAACCATTTTGATACAATGCACACGGGTGCAAGCGAATATGCACAGGCT